>JAUPKM010000065.1 GCA_030837445.1 Actinomycetota bacterium | reverse complement strand
GCGCAACCAGGACGAGATCGACGCCATCATCGGGGAGTGGGCCGCCCAGCGTCAGCCCGCCGACATCATCGGCACCCTCAACGCGGCCGGGGTGATCGCCGGGCCGATCAACACCGTCGCCGAGGTGGTCACCGACCCGCAGTTCCTGGCCCGCGGCATGCTCGTCGACCACCATGACGAACGCAGCGGCCGCACCGTCCTGGGCCCCGGGGTGGTCCCGGTGCTCTCCGAGAGCCCCGGCGGGGTCCGCAGCGCCGGACCCGCCCGGCCCGGCCAGCACAATGACGAGGTCTACCGCGGTCTGCTCGGTTTGAGTGCCGAACAGCTTGCCGACTGTGTCGATGAAGGAGTGCTGTGAAGCACCGGCCTGATGAAGGAGTGCTGTGAGCGATCTGCCCGCCCATGTGACGATCCGCGAGGTGGCCCTGCGCGACGGGCTGCAGATCGAGAGTCCGGTCCCGCTGGCGGCCAAGTTGGAACTGCTCGCCGCCATCGCCGCCACCGGGGTGCGCCAGGTGGAGGCCACCGCCTTCGTCTCACCCTCGAAGGTGCCCGCTCTGGCCGACGCCCCCGAACTTGCCGCCGCCCTGGCCGACTACCCCGATATCGAGTTCTCCGCTCTGGTGGCCAGCCCGAACGGGGCGCACCGGGCGATCGCGGCGGGATTCCGGTCCCTGGAGTACGTGGTGTCGGCCTCCGATGGGCACAGCCGGGCCAACGTCGGCCGCACCAGCGCCGAGGCCGCCGGCCAGATCGGCCAGATCGTCGACATCGCCCATCCCGCCGGGGTCAGTGTCGAGGTGATCATCTCCACCTCCTGGGACTGCCCATTCGACGGCCCCACCCCGCCGCAGCGAGTACTCGACGTGGTCGATACCGCCTGCGACTCCGGCGCAGACCGGATCGCCATCGCCGACACCATCGGGACCGCCACCCCGGGCCGGGTGACCGAACTGGTGGAGTTGGTGGCTCCCCGCATCGGTAAGCGTCCGCTCGGCGCACACTTCCACAACACCCGCGGATGCGGCCTGGCCAGCGCCTGGGCGGCGGTCAGCGCCGGGGTGACCCGGCTGGACTCCTCAGTCGGCGGCCTGGGCGGCTGCCCTTTCGCGCCGGGAGCGAGCGGCAATATCGCCACCGAGGATCTGGTGTACCTGTTGCGCGACAGCGGAATCGGTGTCGACATCGACATGGCGGCAGCCATCGACGCCGCCCGGGTGGCACGTGCGGTCGTCGGCCACGAACTCCCCGGCGCGCTACTGCGCGCCGGGGACCGGATCACCGGCTGAGCCGGTGCCCGCCACCCGCACGCTGTCGACGAAGGGCCGCCAGACTCGGCAGGCCATTTCCGAGGCGGCGCGGGTTCTGTTCGCACAACGCGGCTTCCACGGCACCACGCTCTCCGACATCACGTCCGCCGCCGGGAAGTCCCCGGCAGCCTTCTACCGCTACTTCACCGACAAGGAGGATCTCCTTGCGGTTCTGGCCGAAGAGTTCCTCCAGGACCTCGTCGACCTCCCCAAGATTCCCGACGACGGCGACTTCTTCGTCTCCGCGGTGTCGATCTACTGGGAGCGGTTCAAGCCCAACGTGGGCATCATGGTCGCGATCGATCAACTCGCCGCCGCCTCACCGCGGTTCGCGTTGCTGCAGAACCGGTTCCGCCGATTCGGTAGAGACACCGTCCGCGCCTCGGTGCACCACGCCCAGCAGCAGGGCCACGCCGCTGAACTGGATGCCGACCACATCGCCCTGGCGATCGCGCTGCTCTTCGAGCGTTTCACCAGCGTCAGCCTGTCCGAAGGCCTGTCCGACCAGGCTGCAGTCACCACCCTGTCCACCATCTGGCGTCGAACACTCTACGCCGTCCCACCTGAGGAGCATTGATGGATTTCACTGTGACTGATTTTTCTGTGCCCGAACATCTTCCACCGTTGCTGGCCGAGATGGACGCCTTCATCGAGGCGGAGATCGCGCCGCTGCAACGCGAGCACATGCAGTACTTCGACCGGCGACGCGAGTTCGCCAGGACCGACCTCGACAACGGCGGGGTTCCGAACCGCGACTGGGAGGACCTCCTCGACGAGATGCGCCGCCGGGCCGATGCGGCCGGGTGGCTGCGCTACGGCCTGCCCGGCAAATTCGGTGGCCGGGACGGCACCAACCTGGATATGGCGGTGATCCGGGAGCATTTGGCGCACAAGGGTCTTGGCCTGCACAACGATCTGCAGGACGAGTCCTCGATCGTCGGGAACTTCCCGCAGGTCATCATGATGGACCGGTTCGGCACGGAAGACCAGAAAAGGGACTGGATCGAGGCCATGCTGACCGGCACCCGGTCCATGGCCTTCGGTCTGACCGAACCCGACCACGGCAGCGACGCCACCTGGCTGGAGACCACGGCGGTTCGGGACGGCGACCAGCCTGATTCGGCGTGGGTCATCAACGGCTCCAAGCGGTGGAACACCGGGGTGCACCGCGCCACCCATGATCTGGTGTTCGCCCGCACGTCCGGCGCGCCGGGGCAGGCGCTGGGCATCACCGCGTTCCTGGTCCCGTGCGACGCACCGGGCTTCGAGGTCCCGTACTACTGGTGGACTTTCAACATGCCCAGCGATCACGCCGAGGTGGAGTTGCGCAATGTGCGGGTCCCCGGCGATGCGGTGCTCGGCGAGGTGGACCACGGACTGGAGGTCGCCCAAACCTTCCTGCACGAGAATCGGATCCGGCAGGCCGCCAGCAGCCTCGGCGCGGCGCAGTATTGCATCGACCGCGCCGTTGACTACGCCAGGCGACGGGTCACCTTCGGCAAGCCGTTGGCGGTCAACCAGGCTGTGCAGTGGCCGCTGGTGGAGTTGAAGACCGAGGCCCAGATGGTTCGCCTGCTGGTCCGTTACGCCGCATGGGAACTGGACCGCAACCACCACCTCGAGGTGTCCGACAAGGTGTCGATGGCGAACTACCGCGCCAACCGCCTGGTGTGCGAAGCCGCCGACCGGGCGATGCAGATTCACGGCGGCATCGGCTACAGCCGCCACGAACCCTTCGAGCACATCTACCGCCACCACCGTCGATACCGGATCACCGAGGGCGCCGAGGAGATTCAGATGCGCCGGGTGGCGCAGCGGATGTTCAAGTTCGGCCGCACATGACCGACGGCCTCGACCAGCGACTCGCGGCGGTCCTGCGTCCCCTCCTCGGCGAGGATGTGGTGGTGGACAACCTACGCCTGCTGACCGGCGGAGCCAGTAGGAGCACTCGGGCGTTCAACGCGGTGACCGCCGCGGATTGCCGGCCACTGATCCTGCGTTCCGCTCCACCGGCCGAGCACTACGCCGGCATGGAACTCGAGGCGGCCACCCAGTCCGCCGCCGCGCAGGCTGGGGCCCCGGTTCCGCGCGTTCTGGCGGCGTCGGATTCTGCCGTCGCACTGGGCGATCCGTTTCTGATCTGCGACGAGATCGCCGGGGAGACGATCGTGCGCCGGATCCAGCGCGGACTCGACGGCGAGGGCCGATCCCGGCTGCTGGTCCAGTGCGCCCGGGCACTGGCCGCCATCCATTCCGCCCGCGCCGATGCCCCCGGCCTGACGGAGCAGGACCAGCTCACCGAATACCGTCAGCGCCTCGACGAGATGGCCGACACCACAGCCACTTTCGAGTGGGCCTTCCGCTGGCTGGCCGCCCACCGTCCCGAGCCGTCGGCACCGCGGTTGGTGCACGGCGACTTCCGGATGGGCAACCTGATCGTCGACGGCTCCAGCCTGGCGGCGGTGCTGGACTGGGAACTGGTGCACATCGGCGAGATCTACGAGGACCTCGCCTGGTTCTGCATCCGCGCCTGGCGATTCGGCGCACCGGCCGAACTGGCGGCCGGCGGGCTGGGCAGCATCGACGAGTTTGTGCACGCCTACCAGCAGGCCGGCGGCTGCCCCGTCGACCGTGCAGTGCTGCACTGGTGGCTGGTGCTGGCCACGCTGCGCTGGGGGGTGATCTGCCGAATGCAGGCCGAGCGGCACCTCTCCGGACAGACCCCGTCGGTGGAACTCGCGGCGATCGGGCGGCGGGTGTGCGAAACCGAGTGGGACATTCTCGATTTGCTGGAGGGGCGATCGTGAGCGGCTACCACGGCCGGCCTACCGCGGCCGAGTTGATCGACGCCGTCGCCGGCTTCCTGGAGGGCGAGGTCCGCGACAACACCACCGGCGCGGTCAACTTTCACGCCTTGGTCGCCGCGAATGCGCTGCGCATCGTCGAGCGCGAACTGCGCGACGACCGGGATCCCCCTACCTATCTCGGCTACCCGGGCGAGGACTCGCTGGCTGCCGCGATCCGTTCCGGCGAACTCGACGGCCGCGACACCGAGGTGCTGTCCTGCCTGCGGGCCGTCGTCGGCCACCGACTGCAGGTCGCGCATCCGGGTTACGAGTCGGGCGACTGAGCGTCCCGATCCACCTGTCACGCAGATCACGGCCACCCCCCAGGCTCTACGGTTGACGTCATGACGGGCATCCTCGGGCACACCTCATCCCTTCCGAGATCCCTTCCGCGATCCCTTCCCAGCGGTGCCTGAGATGACCCTCCGTGGCCTGCTGGCTGATCCGGGTGTCGTCGGCGTGTGGACGCTGGCGCCTGACCATTCCTCGGTCCGGTTCACCAACCGGACGCTGTGGGGCCTGATGACGGTCCGCGGACAGTTCACCGCCATCGAGGGCACCGGACGCATCGAGTGCGACGGCTCCGTGTCGGGCCGGTTGGTCATCGGCGCCGCCTCGCTGCGCACCGGTCTCGGAAAGCGCGACGAACACCTACGCTCGCCGGACTTCTTCGACACCGCCCGATTCCCGGACATCATCGTCGAGGTCGGCGCGGTGACGCCGAACGGCGATCACAGTGCGTCGCTCGTCGCCAACCTGAACGTGCGGAGCATCACGCGGCCGCTGACACTGGCAGCCACGGTCACCCGACTCGGCAATGACACCGTCCACATCGTCGGCCGCACCGACATCGACCGCACCGCCTGGGGAGTTAGCGGCACTATGGCCGGGATGATGCCCGCCACTACCGCACTGGTCGCCGACACGATCTTCGTGAAGGCCTGATCCGTGACGTCAGCCAGCGTCTAGCATCGGTCAACGTGGCTGACTCGCTGCGCATCCTGGTGTACAGCAGCAATGCGCGCACCCGCGAACAGGTCCGACTGGCGCTGGGCGAACGCATCCAGCCCGATATGCCCGCGTTGACCTACACCGAGGTGGCCACCGGACCCATGGTGATCCAGTTGCTGGACGCCGGCGGGTTCGATCTGGTCATCCTCGACGGCGAATCCACACCGGTCGGCGGCCTGGGGATCGCCAAACAACTCAAAGACGAGATCGCCGACTGCCCGCCGGTGCTGGTGCTTACCGGCCGCGCGGACGACGCCTGGCTGGCCTCCTGGTCGCGCGCCGAGGCCGCCGTCGCGCACCCGATCGACCCGATCCGTCTCGGTGAGGCTGTTGTCGGGCTGCTGCCCGTCGTGCGGTAGGGCGGCGAAGTCGACCCGGAACCGCTCCTGGCGTCCCGGCACTCGCTAGGCTGTTGCGCGGATCACACGCGAAGCCGAGCGAGGGGTGGGATACCGGCATGAGCCTCTACACGCCGATCCTGGTGCTCGGCGCCATCGCCGCCGCGTTCGCCCTCGTCTCGGTGGTGGTTGCCCTGGTGGTGGGCCCTCGCCGGTACAACCGCGCCAAGCTCGCGGCCTACGAGTGCGGAATCGAACCGGTCGCCGGCGAGTCCGTCGGACAGCGCTTCCCGATCAAGTACTACCTCACTGCCATGCTGTTCATCATCTTCGACATCGAGATCGTGTTCCTCTATCCGTGGGCGGTGGCCTTCGACCAGCTCGGGCTCTTCGCCCTGTTCGAGATGGCCATCTTCATGGCAACCGTGTTCGTCGCGTACACCTATGTCTGGCGTCGGGGCGGCCTGGAATGGGACTAGCGGGGGGCGGTGACGGGTGGGACTAGAGGAAGCACTGCCCGCGGGGATTCTGCTGTCCACCGTGGAGAAGGTCGCCGGATTCGTCCGCAAGGGCTCGCTGTGGCCGGCGACGTTCGGACTGGCCTGCTGCGCCATCGAGATGATGTCCACGGCATCACCGCGCCACGACATCGCCCGGTTCGGAATGGAGCGGTTCTCGGCAACCCCGCGGCAGGCCGATCTGATGATCGTCGCCGGGCGGGTAAGCCAGAAGATGGCCCCGGTACTCCGGCAGGTCTACGACCAGATGGCCGAACCCAAGTGGGTCCTCGCGATGGGCGTGTGCGCCTCAAGCGGCGGCATGTTCAACAACTACGCCATCGTTCAGGGAGTGGATCACGTTGTGCCGGTGGACATCTACCTGCCCGGGTGCCCGCCCCGGCCGGAGATGCTGCTGCACGCCATCCTCGCCCTGCACGCCAAGATCGCGGAGATGCCACTCGGGGTACACCGCGCGGAGGCCATAGCCGCCGCGGAGGAGGCGGCGCTCGCCGCACGGCCCACCATAGAACTCAAGGGACTGCTGCGATGAGCGGCGCGGAGCGTGGGCCCTCCCCCGACACCGAGGTGATCGGTGTGCGCCGCGGCATGTTCGGCGGTGACACCTCGGGTTACGGCCGCCTCGTCCGCACCGTCGCCCTGCCCGGTGGCAGTCCCCGGCCCTACGGTGGCTACTTCGACGCGGTGGTGGACCGACTCGCCGAAGTCCTGGGCGCCGATGCGTTCGCCGCGGCCGTGCGGCGGGTGGTGCTGCACCGCGACCAACTGGTGCTCGACGTCGCCCGCGAGCACCTGCCCACCGTTGCGAGTGCGCTACGCGACGACCCGGCGTTGCGATTCGAATTGTGTTGCGGCGTTTCTGGAGTGCACTATCCGGAGGGCACCGGCCGCGAACTGCACGCCTTCTATCCGCTGATGTCGATCACCCACAACCGCCGGATCGCACTGGAGGTCGCCTGCCCGGACACCGACCCGCACATCCCGTCGCTGTTCGGTGTGTACCCGACCTGCGATTGGCATGAGCGGGAGACCTACGACTTCTTCGGGATCGTCTTCGACGGCCATCCTGGGCTGACCCGCATCGCGATGCCCGACGACTGGGCCGGGCATCCGCAGCGTAAGGACTATCCGCTCGGTGGGGTGCCGGTCGAGTTCAACGGCGCCCAGATTCCGCCGCCCGACACCCGGCGGTCGTACTCATGACCGAGACCGTGATCACCCTCGGCGGACAGGATTGGGACGACATCGTCGCCGCCGCCCGCGACGCCGAGTCGGGTGAGCGGATCGTGGTCAACATGGGTCCCCAGCATCCGTCCACCCACGGTGTGCTGCGCCTGATCCTCGAGATCGAGGGCGAGACCGTCGTCGAAGCCCGGTGCGGAATCGGCTACCTGCACACCGGGATCGAGAAGAACCTCGAGTACCGCACCTGGACCCAGGGCGTGACGTTCGTGACCCGAATGGACTACCTCTCTCCGTTCTTCAACGAGACCGCGTACTGCCTCGGTGTGGAACGGCTGCTGGGCG
>JAUPKM010000461.1 GCA_030837445.1 Actinomycetota bacterium | reverse complement strand
GGGTCTCGTCGCTGCTGTGGCGCGCGCCCCAGCTCGAGCGGCCGCTGCTGATCATCCACGGACTCGCCGACGACAACGTCCTTGCTGCCAACACGCTGCAGCTGTCGAGTGCCCTGCTCGCGGCGGGCAAGCCGCATTCGGTCCTGCCCCTGTCCGGTGTCACTCACATGACCCCTCAGGAGGATGTTGCCGAGAACCTGCCGCGGATCGAAGTCGGCTTCTTCCACGAGCATCTGGGCGGCTCACCGACAGGTCAGCCTTCTGCGAGTGGCTAGTCCTCGTAACCCGTGGGGTTCGAGCCGAACGGACCCGTGCTGGAGATGAAGTCCTCCGGGCCGGTCGGTGCGGGCGGCAGGATGCCTTCGTCGTCGTCCTCCGTCATCTCGACGGTGCCGGACATGTCCGACAGATGCGCCGAGAAGTGACAGGCCACCAGGTGGCCCTCGCCCTTGTCCTCGAGCGGCGGCTCGACCTCGGCGCAGATACTCTGCGCCTTCCAGCAGCGGGTGTGGAACCGGCAGCCGCTCGGCGGGTTCGCCGGACTCGGCGGGTCGCCTTGCAGGATGATCCGGACCGGTCGCTCGCGGCGCTCGGGATCGGGCGTGGGGACGGCGCTGAGCAGGGCCTGGGTGTACGGGTGCTGAGGGTCGCCGTAGATCTGGGCGGCCTCGCCGAATTCGACGAACTTGCCGAGATACATGACGGCAACGCGGTCGGAGATGTGCCTGACGACCGACAGGTCATGCGCGATGAACAGATAGGACAGTCCAAACTCGTCCTGAAGGCTCTCGAGGAGGTTCACCACCTGCGCCTGCACGGACACGTCGAGTGCGGACACCGGCTCGTCGCAGACAATCACGTCAGGACGAAGCGCCAGCGCACGCGCGATGCCGATTCGCTGGCGCTGGCCGCCAGAGAACTGATGCGGATACCTGTTGACGTGCTCGGGGTTGAGTCCTACGACATCGAGCAGTTCCTGCACCTGCTTCTGCCGGCTGCCCTTAACCACGACCTCGGGATGGATCTCGAAAGCCTCGCCCACGATGTCGGCGACCGTCATCCGTGGGTCAAGCGAGGTGTACGGATCCTGGAACACGATCTGGATTCGGCGCCGCAGTGACCGCATGTCCCTGCCGGACATGGCGAACATGTCCTGGCCGTCGAATGTCGCCGAGCCCGAGGTCGGATCCTCCAGCCGGGTCAGGACGCGGCCCAGGGTGCTCTTACCGCAGCCGGATTCGCCGACGACACCGAGCGTGCGGCCCCGTTCCAGTGTCAGCGAGACCCCATCGAGGGCCTTGACCTGGCCAACCTGCTTCTTGAAGACGATCCCCTTGGTCAAGGGGAAGTACTTGACCAGATCGGTGACCTCCAGAACTGGATCGCCCACCTGCTTCTCGCTAGCGTCGGCCATGGAATACCTCCTCGGCGAAGAAGCACCGGCTCGACTGGTCGGGGCTCACCTGGACCTCGTCGGGCGTCGACTCGAGGCACGGATCGGCGACGAACCTGCAGCGAGGGTGGAAGGCGCAGCCGACCGGCAGCCGCGTCAGGCTCGGGGGTAGGCCGCCGATCGCGCGTAACTGGTGATTGGTGTCGTCGAGACGGGGGATCGAGTCGATGAGACCCAGCGAGTACGGGTGCGCCGGACGAGCGAACAGGTCCCGCACCGAGGCGTGCTCGACGATGCGCCCCGCGTACATGACCGCGATCCGGTCCGCGACCTCGGCGACGACGCCGAGGTCGTGGGTGATGAGGATCAACCCCATGTTGCGCTCGTTCTGAAGGTCCTTGAGCAGATCGAGGATCTGAGCCTGCACCGTGACATCGAGGGCCGTGGTCGGCTCGTCGGCGATCAGCACCTCCGGCTCCAGCGCCAGCGCCATTGCGATCATGACGCGCTGCCTCATGCCCCCCGAGAACTCGTGCGGGTAGTTGTTGAACCGCTGTTTCGCGGCCGGGATGCTCACCCGCTCCATGAGCTCGAGGGCCTTGGCCTGCGATTCCTTCTTGCCCAGTCCGCGGCGGACACGGAAGAGCTCGCTAATCTGCCATCCGACAGTGAACGTGGGGTTGAGACTCGACAGCGCATCCTGGAAGATCATCGCGATTCGCTCGCCACGAATGAGCCTGCGCTCCTCGGCGGAGAGCTTGAGGATGTCCACGCCGTGCAGAAGGACCTCCCCGCCCGTCACCTTGCCGGGCGGATCATCGACGATGCCCATGACCGCCTGGGCAGTGACGCTCTTGCCGGAGCCGGACTCGCCGAGAACGGCGAGGGTCTTGCCCAGCTCGACCGTGAAGTTGACGCCGTTCACTGCCCGGGCGATGCCCTCCCGGGTGGTGAACTCCACATGGAGGTCCTTGACCTGGAGCAGTGGCGCGCCCGATGGCGCATTCTCCAGCTCGTACAACGTCGTGTTCGCGGTCATGGGTGATCCTTACTGGAGCTTCGGATCGAGGGCGTCACGGATCGTGTCGCCGAGCATGATGAAGGACAGGACGCACAGCGACAGCGCCATCGCTGGGAACAGCAGCATGTGCGGCGCGATGCGCACGTACTTCTGGGCATCGCTGATCATCACGCCCCAGGACACAACCGGCGGCTGGAGCCCGATGCCGAGGAAGGACAGGGTGGCCTCAGCACCGATGTAGGCGCCGAGCGAGATCGTCGCGACGACGATGACCGGGGCGATCGAGTTGGGAACGATGTGCCGGGTGATGATGCGAGGGCCGGTCGCCCCCAGCGCCCTGGCAGCTGACACGTAGTCCGAGCCTCGCACCTGCAGCACGCTGGATCTGGTGATGCGCATGATCGATGGCCAACCCAGAATCGCCAGGGCGATGACGACCTTCAGGATGGTCAGCCAGGCAGGCGTGAACTCGTCCGAGGGAAAGGTCACGAGCACGAGCAGCGCACCGAGCAGCAGCGGGATGCCGAAGAAGATGTCGCCGACGCGGGAGACAATCGTGTCGGTGAACCGGCCGTAGAAGCCGCCGATCGTGCCCAGGAACAGCCCCGTCACGGTGACGAAGATAGTGGTCAGGACCCCTACGGCCATGGACGCGCGGGCCCCGTAAATGGTGCGTGCGTAGACGCTGCACCCGTTGCTGTCGTAGCCGAACCACGCGTCCCCGCTGGGCGTCTCCCGGGACTTCGCGAGGTCGCATGACGTGGGATCGATTCCCGTGAACAGGCGTGGTGCGATGGCCATGAGCGTGAACATGATGATCAGTCCGAGGGCGATCAGGAACATGGGGCGGCGACGCAGGTCGTCCCAGGCGTCACGCCCGAGGCTGCGGGGCTTCTCGGTAGACGCAGCAGCAACGTCGGTCATGGCTGCTCCCTATTCATGGCGGATCCGGGGATCGAGCACACCGTAGAGGAGGTCGACGAAGAGGTTCACGAACAGGAAGACGAGGACGAGGACCGTTACGACTCCGGTGACCATGGCCGCGTCCTGGGTCTGGATCGCCCGATACGTGAGGCCACCGACACCGGCGATGTTGAAGATGCCCTCGGTGACGATCGCGCCGCCGAGCAGCGCCCCGAAGTCCGCTCCGATGAACGTGATGACGGGGATCAACGAGTTCCGCATGACGTGCAGGCCGATTATGCGGCGGTGCGGCAGGCCCTTGGCGGTGGCCGTGCGCACATAGTCGGACTTCACGTTCTCGCCGAGGCTCGTACGCACGAGCCGGGCGACGTAGGCGAGGGAAAGGCTCGCCAGCACGAACCCCGGAAGGATGAGCGAGTAGATCGGTGCGTCCGGGGGCACGGTCGGAGGGAAGAGGCCCATCTTAAGCCCCAGGAAGTACTGCAGCACTGTGCCGATGACGAACACCGGAATCGAGATGACGAGGAGCGTCGAGATGAGCACGAGGTTGTCCAAGAACTTGCCGCGCCTCAGGCCCGCCATGATGCCGGCGCTGATGCCGATCGTGATCTCGAAGAAGATCGCGACGGCAGCCAACTTCATGGTCACGGGGTAGGCCCGGGCGATCTCCGACCACACGCTCAAGCCGGTGAAGGTCTCGCCGAAGTTGCCCGTAAGCACGCCACCGAGGTACTTCAGGTACGAGACGATCAACGGATCGTCGAGATTGAACTTCTGCGTCATCAGCGCGACGTACGCCTCGGGGCAGGGCCGCTGGCCGCAGCGTCCGGCGAAGGGGTCGCCGGGGAGGAACCAGACCAGGGTGTAGATGAGGAACGTCGTGCCGATCACCACCGGGATCATCTGGAGGAGTCGACGCACGACATAGGTCCCCAAGGCCAGTACCTCCTCTCGGTGATGTCAACAAAAAAGCGCGGCGTCAGGGCAGACCCTATGAGTTGGTTGATGTCCACGCATCAAAGGACGGGTGCGGAGCCCGGGAAAGCGGCTCCGCACCCGTCCTTGACGTGCTACTTGAGGGTGAGCGACGGAAGATCGACGCGGCCCTGCCAGTTGAACACTGGCTCGTTGACCTTGTCGGACCAGGCGCCCTGGAACTTGCCGAACCACATCGGGATGACCGGCATGTCGGTGGCGAGGATCGACTCCGCCTCCCCGTATTTCACGTTGGCCTCAGCCGCGGGGACCTGAACGGCCTCCTGGATGAGCGCGTCGAACGCGGGGTTGGAGTAGTCGCCGTCGTTCGCCGAGGCGCCCGTGGCGTAGAGCGGAGCCAGGAAGTTCTGGATCGACGGGTAGTCAGCCTGCCATCCAGTGCGGAACATCCCGGTCATCGCCTTGGAGGTGACCTCCTCGCGGAACGGACCGAACTCGGGGAACGGCTTGCCCTGGCAGTCGATGCCCAGGGTGTTCTTGATCGACACGCAGGTGGCGTCGACCCACTCCTTGTGGCCGCCATCGGCGTTGTAGGCAAGGGTCAGCGGACCCTCGAAGCCACCAGCCGCCTCAAGCGAGGCCTTGGCCTTGGCGGGATCGAAGATGCATGCGTCGCCGCACACACCGGCCACGTAGCCGTCGTTGCCCGGGGGCACCCAGCCGTCCGCGGGAACACGAGTTCCGGCGAAGGCCACGTCAATGACGGTCTCGCGGTCGATCGCCTGGCTGATGGCCTTGCGAAGGTCGACGCTATCGAACTTCGCGTCATACAGCGGGAAGGAGATCGACTGGAAGACCGACGACAGCGGCTTCTCGAGGAAGCGGCCGGCGAGATCGGTCTGCCAGATGTTCCCCGCCAGCGCCTGCGCGGGAATCGAGTCGAGGACGTCGAGGTTGTTGGCCACGACATCGGCGTAGGCAGCGTCCAGCGAGGTGTACATCTTGAACTGGACGTTCTCCACCTTCGCCTTGCGGTCACCCTTGTAGTCCGGGTACGCCATGAGATCGACGCTCACCGAAGGCACCCGCTCCACGAACTGGAAGGGACCGTTGCCGATCGGCTTGGCCTCGAAGGCCTTCGGATCCGCGAAGAAGCTGTCCGGCATCGGGTAGAAGGCGGTGTAGCCGACGATCGTCTCGAACAGCGAGTTCGGCGCCGACAGCTCGACCGTGAAAGTGTAGTCGTCCACGACCTTGAGCCCGGACATCTCCTTGACAGTGGCGTCCTCTGCGGACACCGCGTCGTACCCGGCGATGCCGAGCCCGTCGGGGCTGAAGAAGTACTGGTTCAACTGGGCGTTCGGGCCGAAGGCTCCGTAGTTCCAAGCATCGACGAAGTTCTTGGCCTTGACCTCGGTGCCGTCGTGGAACGTCCAGCCCGGCTTGATCTTGATCGTCCAGGTCTTGTAGTCCGCCGAGCCCTCGATGGACTCAGCCATCGCCAGCTCCGGTGCGCCATCCTCGACACCGTACGAGACCAGACCAGTCCACATGCCGTCGACGATGTTGCCGCCGCCGGTCTCATTGGTGTTGGTCGGGATAAGCGGGTTCTGCGGCTCCGAGCCGTGCACGGTGACCGTGCCGGCCATCGGTGCGTCCGAAGCGGGGGCCGAGCTGGAGCTCGACTCGGAACTGGAGCTCGACCCACTGCATGCGCTAAGCGCCAGAGCGGCGCTGGCGACAACCGCAGCTGCGGCTACCACCCGTCGACGAGATAACGACATCTATCCTCCTAAACGAAACCGGCCCATGGGGTTACCGGCGGGTAGAAGTATCGCATCCGGCCAAGCCGCTACCAAACCGCTCAATGGGCGCGATTGTTTCAACCTCGTAACTTTATTTCCGGCCAGCACCGTCGCGCGCACTGAGCACAGGCCGCCCGTCACTCGAGCGCGATCAGCTCGAACGGCCCTTTCCACGTCCGGCACGCGCGCGGTCAGTGCCGGACAGAATCACCTTGCGGATGCGCACGGCGCCGGGAGTCACCTCGACGCACTCGTCCTCGCGGCAGAACTCCAGGGCCTGCTCGAGCGACAGCTGCTTGTGGGGGATCAGCGGCACGAGGATGTCGCCGGACGACTGCCTCATGTTGG
>JAUPKM010000460.1 GCA_030837445.1 Actinomycetota bacterium | reverse complement strand
CGAGTACCTGCCACCGTTGACCAGACCCGAGATCAACCGTGAGGTGACCGGACTGCCGGTGTTGGCGAGCGCACCTGACCAGACAGCGGCGTCTCGGCGGACCTCAATTCGGTACCCCGTGATCGGCCTTCCACCACTCGCTGGCGCCGCCCAGGACAACTGAACCGACCGGTCACCGGTGGTGCCCACTGGGGCGCCCGGCGCCGCAGGCGGCGTCGGGGTCGGCGTGGGCGTCGGGGTCGGCGTGGGCGTCGGCGTCGGCGTCGGGGTCGGGGTCGGCGCGGGCGTCGGAGTCGGCGTGGGAGTGGGAGTGGGAGTGGGCGTGGGCGTCGGGGTGACTCCGCCGGGGAGGCCGGTCGGGACAGGCACGGAGGCGGTTCCGTTGATGTCGTTGTCGCGGAGCACCTGCGCGACAGTGCAGGTGGGGTTGGCTGGTGTGCAGACGACGGAGTCGTCGATGCCTAGGCTCATCTGTCGGTCGCCATTACGGATGACGTTGCCGGCGATGACCAACCCCGTGTCGGTGCGTGCGGGGGAGGGACCGCGGGTCCTGGCGTTGTTGAGGTTGCTGCGGGGGGTGGAGATCTCGAACTGCTGCCAGGCCGACCGAACCCCGGGCGGGTTGACGATCACGTTGTTTCGGATGGTGATGTTGCGATCGGGGATATGGACATTGGTGGCTTGGCCGTCCACGACTGAGGTGCCCCAGCCGCCGAGGTTGAGGTTGGTCAGGCAGCGAACTGCATCTTCGTCGCAGGTCCGACCGCCGAAGGTGACCTCCACTAGATGGCTGCGGGTGCCGACTCGGGCGGCGGCGTTGCCTTCGAACCTGATCCCATCACCACCGTTGACGCCGAAGGCGGCACCCTCGGTGTCGTGCACGAAGTTGCCCGCAAACAGCACATTGGTCGCCTCATAGGTCAGCCACGGGGCGACCATGTATTCGAAGCCCGTTCCCTGCCCGGCGGTGAATCCGCCGGTGCCGCAGTGATGAATGTTGTTGCGCAGCACAGTGACTTCCGTCGACCCACCCTAGACGTAGGCGCACCAATCCTCGCCGTAGGAGATCTCGTTGTCCTCGATCCGTGAACGTTGCACCGCTACGAAGTCGATCGCGTTCTCATAGGCGCCGGTCAATGTGCTTCGCAGCACATTGATGTCGTGTGACTGGTTCACCTTGAGGGTCTCGTGGGCGGCGCCCCGGCCGTCTGGCCCGCGCCCATCGAGCAGGGAGTTGTCGATGGTGATGTTGCCGCACAGCTCACAGTGCACAGCGTCGCCGCCCGGCCGGATCGACAGACCCTCCAGGGTCAGGTGGTCTACCCGGAACAGGTTGATATCGCCGAGCAGGATCGCCGATCGCGCGGGCCCGGCCGACCGCAGCACGATCGGCGCCTCCGCTGTGCCGTGTCTGAGTTCCCAGTAGTTGGGCATCCCTGCCCGCGGGTAGGTGCCGGGTCGCAGGTTGATCGTCACCCCGCGAGTCAGGGGGGTGCCACTAGGCACCCGGGCCCACGCCTCGCTGATGGTTCGCACCGGCGCCGCCTGCGTACCTGCTGCCGCATCGTTGCCCACGACCGGATCCACCCAGATTTGCGTCGGCGGCAGCGCCGCAGTGACCACTACCCCGGCGGAGGCAGCCGCCCGGCCTCCGACCTGACCGGCCAGGGCGGGGGCGCTACCCGTCATCGCCAAGGCCCCCGCGACGACCCCCAGCGTCAGCACTCCGATGGTGTTCGCGCGCCTTCGACTCTTGGTCATAGCGTCCTCCTGGATCCCGTCAATGCCTCTGCTGACTTAGGTAGGAGGAGTCCGTACCGTCACGCCAACACATTTCCCGCGGTGGATTCCGCACCGTCAGCCTGACCCACGAGCGGGTCGTGAGGCAAGCCTTCGCTGGGCCGGACGCGCGGCGAGCACCACCCTGCCGCGCATCGGGCCCCGCAAGTGCCGCTAGCGCCAGCTCACCGCAAGACTCGTCGCCGCCATTTTTGCCAAGTCTTCCCGGCTCAGGTCCAGCGCCGCGGCCAGCGCCAGGTAGTTGTCCACCACATAGCCGCCGAAGTAGGCCGGATCGTCGGAGTTCATCGTCACCGCGATGCCGGCCTCGAGAAAGCGTTTCGCGGGATGCTCCCGCAGATCGGGGGTGACCTGCAGCCGCTGGTTGGACAGGGGGCACATCGTCAGTGCGATCCCTTCCGCCGCCAGCCGTTCCATCAGCTCTGGGTCGTCCATCGCCCTCACACCGTGATCGATCCGCACGGCCCGGAGCACGTCGATGGCCTGCCAGATGTACTCCGCCGGACCCTCCTCACCGGCGTGCGCCACGGCCTTCAGCCCGGCCGCGCGCGCCTCGGCGTACACCTTGGCAAATTTGACCGGCGGGTTGTCATGTTCATTGGAATCCAGCCCGACCCCATGCAGGTCGGCCAGGAACGGCTCCGCCTCCGCCCAGGTCGCCAGCGCATCCTCCTCGGATAGGTTCCGTAGGAAGCACATGATCAGCCGCCAGCTGATCCCCAGCTCGGCCTCACCTCGCCGCAGCCCCGCAGTGATCCCGCCGATGACCTCCGCCATCGCAACTCCGCGCGGCAGGTGGGACTGCGGGTCGAAGAACGGCTCGACGTGGATCACGCCGTCGGCCGCCGCACGCTGCAGGTAGGCCCAGGTGAGATCCTCGAAATCCGCAGCGGTCTGCAGCACGGCTGTGGCCGCGTAGTAGAGGTCGAGGAAGGCGCCGAGGTCCTCGAACTCGTAGGCCGAGTGGGCGTCGGCCACAGAGGCGTAGGGCAATTCGACGCCGTTGCGAGCGGCGAGCTCGAACATCAGCTCCGGCTCCAGCGTGCCTTCCAAGTGCAGGTGGAGTTCGGCTTTGGGCAAGCCGACAACGAACTCCCTCAGCTCGCTGGGCGTGGACGGAGTACGAGCGACAGCTTCAGCCATGCACGCATCCTGGCGCAGCCGGGCTGCGGAGCCAACCTCGGACTGCTTCAACGCCTCCGGGCGCGATTCAATCCAGCGGATCCCTCAGCGGGGCCGGTTCCACGTCCGGTGTGGCTTCGAACTGCCGGCGCCGCCACGGGGCAACGCCTTCGATCTCAACATCCAGCGAGAAGCTCAGCAGTGTACGGACGAGTACCAGCACGCCCAGGATGACCACATTCTCCAGGGTGGTCGCGACGCTGACCGTTTTGATGATGTCCGCCGCCACCAGGATCTCCAGGCCCAGCAATAGCGCCCGCCCGAAGTCTCGACGGATCCCGACATACACGTTGCCGCCCCGACGCCAGTTGCCCAGGGCGCGGACGAAAGCCCAGATGCCACCCATCACCAGGACCGCCACCCCGACGGCCTCGAAGGAGCGGCTCGCGACCTCCATCACAGCCTCGAACTCCACAACGCGCCTCCTTCATCCTGGCTCTGCCGTCAGACTAGTGCGGCTGCGCTCGCTGTTGGCCGGATCACAAACCCGTGCGGGTGCAGCGCAAGGCTGTCGGTTCCTCGTGATAGGCAAGGCCCATGAAACGCACAGGTCGGACTGCCACCTCGATGATCCTGCTCGCGCTGCT
>JAUPKM010000459.1 GCA_030837445.1 Actinomycetota bacterium | reverse complement strand
GCGCCTCCGCCTGACGCTTCTTCTGTGGCTTGATGATCATGAAGTAGAAACCGACGATCATGAGCACGAGCATCAGGGGGAACAGGATGTTCACGAAGCCTCCAGTACCGTTCGGGCGCCTCTGCCCGATCCGTCCGAGCGATCCTAACGCGCCCGCCGTCGCGCCGCTGGTAGCCGGGCCGGGAGTCAGCCGAAGATCGTCGGTTGAATTGCGGCTGGCGGCTCGATCCCGAAGTGGGACCAGGCCTCCTGGGTGGCGACCCGCCCGCGCGGGGTGCGCATCAGCAACCCCTGCCGTACCAGGAAGGGTTCGCTCACGGTTTCGACGGTTTCGGATTCCTCAGCCACTGCCACGGCCAACGTGTTAAGGCCCACCGGGCCGCCTCCGAACCGGGTGAGCAGCGCAGTCATCACGGCCTTGTCGAGCCGGTCCAGGCCGAGTTCGTCGACGTCGTAGAGCGCCAGTGCGGCTTGCGCCGTCGCCAGGTCGACGGTGCCGTCGCCGTGCACCTGCGCATAGTCGCGGACCCGGCGGAGCAGCCGGTTGGCGATCCGCGGCGTGCCCCGCGACCGTGAGGCCACCTCGGCGGCGCCGTCGGTGGTGATCCGGACGTCGAGCAGACCGGCCGAGCGGGCGATGATCAGTTGGATCTCGGCCGGCTCGTAGAAGTCCATGTGGCCGGTGAATCCGAACCGGTCGCGCAGCGGCCCCGGCAGTAGCCCGGCGCGGGTCGTCGCGCCGACCAAGGTGAATGACGCGAGGTCGAGCGGGATCGCAGTCGCGCCGGGCCCTTTGCCCACGACCACATCGACCCGGAAATCCTCCATCGCCATGTAGAGCATCTCGACCGCAGGCCGTGCCATCCGGTGGATCTCGTCGAGGAACAGGATCTCGCCTGGCTCCAGGCTGGTCAGCACCGCAGCCAGATCCCCCGCATGCTGGATCGCCGGGCCGCTGGTGATCCGGATCGGGCTGCCCAGTTCGGCCGCGATGATCATCGCCAAGGTGGTCTTGCCGAGTCCCGGGGGTCCACTGAGCAATACGTGATCGGCGGGTCGGCCGCGTTGCTTGGCGGCAGTGAGCACCAACCCGAGCTGGGCCCGGACTCGGTGCTGACCGATGAACTCGGAGAGGTCTGCAGGCCGCAGGGCACCTTCGACGTCGGTGTCCTCGCCCGCCTTCACCGGATCCACCAGTCGGTCGCCCTCGGTCATGCCCGCCACCCCTCGGTCATGCCCGGTCCAACCGGTTCAGTGCTCGCCGCAGCAGCGCCGACACGTTCGTGGTGTCCAGCGACTCGGCGGCGACGTCATCCGCCACCAGCGACACCGCCCGGTCGGCGTCGCGCGGCTGCCAGCCGAGGCTGACCAGACCCTCGGTCACCTGCGACTGCCAGCCGCCGCCGCTGGCAGGTGCGGCCGTGTCGCTTGCTCCGGGCGCGACCTTGTCACGCAACTCCAACACAATCCGCTCAGCGCCTTTCCGGCCGACGCCCGGCACCTTTGTCAGAGCGGTCGCGTCCGACGCCGAGATCGCCCGGTTCAGACCTGCGGTGCCAAGGGCCCCCAGCGCCGCCACCGCAATCCGCGGCCCGATGCCGTTTACGGTCTGCAGCAGGTCGAACAACCCCCGCTCGGATTCGTCCGCGAAGCCATAGAGGGTCCAGGCGTCCTCCCGGACCACCAGCGCGGTCGCCAACGTGACCTCGGCACCGGGACGCATTAGCCCCAACGCGGCCGGCGTACAGATAACGAGCAAACCGATGCCGCCCACTTCCACAACGGCCGATTCAGGGGTGATGGTCAGGCAATGCCCGCGGACGGACGCGATCACCGTCTTGCCGCCAGCGCGGCCTCGATCCGACGGCGACCCGCACCCCGCCACAACTCGGTGATGGCCAATGCCAACGCGTCTGCTGCGTCGGCCGGCCGGGGCACCTCGGTCAGTCGCAGAATCCGCGACACCATCGCTCCGACCTGGGCCTTGTCCGCCCGACCGGATCCGGTCACCGCCGCCTTCACCTCGGTTGGCGTGTACATGGTGATCGGCACGGATGCCCGATGCGCCGCGAGCACGCAGATCCCGGCTGCCTGGGCGGTACCCATCACGGTCCGTACGTTCACCTGACTGAACACCCGCTCGACCGCCAGTCGGTCGGGTCGATGTTCGGCGATCAACGCCGTGATGGCGCGGTCAATCGTCTCGAGCCGGGCGCCGAGCTCCCACTCCGAGTTGGTGCTGATCACTTGGACGTCAATCAGCTTCGCTGAATTGCCGGTCCCGCCATCAACGACGCCCACCCCGCAACGTGTCAACCCCGGATCGACTCCCAGCACGCGCACGGACTCTCCGTTCCCAAGTCAACAGGTCTTGCGACAGGCTATCCCGCGAACACTTACCCCTGCGGTTTCGGCGCGCACAGGGCGTCGCCGCGACCGTTGACGCGGTGGGGGCACTTGGGCACGGGCGTGCGTCGGCGGCGCTTGGGCACGGGCGCCTCGGTTCCCCTGGTCACGGGCGTGCGTCGGCGGCGCTGGGGCACGGGCGCGGCGGTTCCCCTGGTCACGGGCGCCGGCTGTCGACGACGATTCCCGCTGAATTCAGCCAGCTGTGGCTGAATTCGGCGCCTCCACGTTCGGTTGCCACTCGCCACTGCGTCGTGGAGGCTACCCAGCGGTGGTCTTTGCCCGGCGGCGTGTCAGCGGGGTGCCGGTACCCACAGGCTTCCCGGTCACTGTCCGGAACCCGGCACGCAGACAGCGGATCAGCTCCTCTCGGTCGTCCACCGCGGCGTCGTCGGTGCTGATCCCGACCGAGGCCGTGCCGTCGTAAGTGAGCATTGTGACGTTCACTGCCGCACCGATTGTCGCCACCAGCGGATACATCCGGCTCACCCGCGCACCGGCCAGCCACACCGGGACGGGCACCCCGGGCACGTTGGATGCCGTC
>JAUPKM010000458.1 GCA_030837445.1 Actinomycetota bacterium | reverse complement strand
TGACATTGCGGATATTGAACTTTCGGTAGTCCGACTTGCGGGGTAGACCGTCCTCGAACACGACCAATGAGGCCACCACGTCGGTGCCGGAGAGGTTGGAAACGTCGACGCACTCGATCCGCAGCGGTGCTTCTGACATTCCCAGGGCGTCCTGCAGTTCATTCAGTGCCTGACCGCGAACCGTCAGATCGCCAGCACGGCGGGTTTTGTGAAGCGCAAGCGTTTGGCCCGCGTTGCGCACCAATTCAGCCATCAACCCGCGCTTGTCCCCGCGCTGCGGCACTTTGATGTCAACGGGCCCGCCGCGCCGCTCTCGCAACCAGGCGGTGAGGGTCTCCCGGTCCGCAGGCAGATCCGAGACCAGTACCTCCCGCGGCACATCCTCGGGGATCTCGCCACCGTAGAACTGCTGCAACAGGCTTTCCACCAACTGCCCGTTGGACACATCCTCGACCCGCTCGACGACGAAACCGCGCTGCCCCCGGATCCGTCCTGCGCGGATGTGAAAGACCTGCACCGCGGCCTCCAACTCGTCCGCGACCAACGCCAACATGTCCGCGTTGGTGCCATCAGTCAACACCACAGCGTTGCGCTGGGTCGCGCGAGCGAGCGCCGACAAGTCATCGCGCAGCCTGCCTGCCCGTTCGTAGTCCTGCGCCTCGGCCGCTGCCTTCATGGCGGCCGTCAGCCGAGTCGTGACGCCCTGACTGCGGCCGTCCATGAACGAGACGAAGTCGGCCACGATCGCCCGGTGCTCGTCGGCACTGACACGGCCCACACAGGGCGCGCTGCACTTGTCGATATACCCGAGCAGGCAGGGTCGCGCCACCTGCTGGGCGCGGCGAAACACTCCTGTCGAACAGGTGCGCACCGGGAACACCCGGAGCAGCAGGTCGACGGTCTCCCGGATGGCCCACGCATGGGCGTATGGACCGAAGTACCTGGTGCCCTTGCGTTTGGCGCCACGCATCACGGTGACCCGTGGGAACTCCTCCGCCATCGTGACCGCGAGGTAGGGGTAGGACTTGTCATCTCGATAGCGGACATTGAAGCGTGGGTCGTACTCCTTGATCCAGGCGTACTCCAGTTGCAGCGCCTCGACCTCGTTGCCGACCGTTGTCCAGTCGACCGAGGCGGCCGACGTCACCATCGCCTGGGTGCGAGGGTGCAATCCGCTGAGGGCGCTGAAATAGTTCGCGAGCCGACTCCGCAGGCTCTTCGCCTTTCCCACATAGAGAACTCGACCGTGCGGGTCGCGGAACCGATAGACGCCAGGTTCGTCCGGGATCGTTCCCGCCTCAGGACGGTAGCTGCGGGGGTCGGACATGCGCCCATGGTAAGTGAGTCAAGAAATTGCCAAGACTGTGGCATTGCCCACAATCACGCCCCTGGGCGTGACATTCACGGCGTGTCGCTCCACGGTATAGGGATTGCCATCCCCGATCATTGGATTTTTTGTGTCGATCTCCGCCCAGCCAGCCACCCTCAGTGCAGGTCGTCGCCGCACTCGTGCGCTGTCTCTCGGTGCCAGCGTGGTCGCCGCGGCTTCCCTGGCAGCAGCTATCACGGCACCCAGCCAGGCGGTCGCGGTGCCCGCCGCGGTCGCCGTTCCGCCGAACGCGGCGGCGGTCGCCAACCCCGCTGCCAACAGAATCGTGACGGCTCGGATCAAGGCCACCCGGGTGTTCGTGGTCGGGGACTCATTGACGGTAGGCGCGGATCCCTACATCCGGCAGGCGTTGGGAACATCGGTGCGCCGGGTGGCGATCAACGCCCAGGTGGGCCGCTTCACCTCTGAGGGCATCTCTCTGTTGTCGCCGCAGAGCCCGTCACGGGTGTGGGTGGTCGCACTCGGCACGAATGACGGCCCGGATGCCGCCGCGACGCGCGCCTGGGTGGCACGGGTGATGGCGCTGGCCGGAAAGCGCCAGGTGATCATCATGACGATCGTCCGGCCAGGCGGCTACCACGTCGTCAACCAGGCGATGATCGATATGCGGCGCCGTTACCGGAACCTACAGGTCGCCGACTGGGCAACCCTGATCGCGCGCAACCCTTCATATCTCGGGCGCGACGGCGTCCACCTGACCACCAGCGGCTACCGATTGCGCGGAAAAGTAATCGCAGCCGCGGTGCGAAATTCGGCCGCCCGCCCCTGACCACATCGATCGGGACCCGACAGTTCGATCGAACCCAGCAAGCCAGCCGGGTCGGCTAGCTGATCGTCATCTGGTCGCCACTGACAAACACGTTGGCCGCCGCCAAACCGGTGGTCGCCGGTCCCTTCTCGACTGCACCGGACTCAGCGTTGAATCGGCTGCCATGGCAGGGACAGATAGCTGTCATTCCCTCGACCGAGCTGCAGAGACACCCCTGATGCGGGCAGATGGCGCTGTGCGCCACGAAATTGCCGGCCGTAGGCTGCGCGACCACGAAGCCAGTGTCGCCAGCCCGGACGATGGCGGCTCCTCCGACTGGCACCGCCGATGTCGGACCGGCCGGAGATCCTTGCCCGGGTTCCGCAGGTGCCCCCGAACTCGTTGGCGTCGAGGAGCCACCGGCCTGGGTGCTGGCGGCCGCCGTTGCCGACGCTCCGGAGCCGGCCGACGATCCGCACGCAGCCAACGCCACACCGGCCATGCCTGCCGCCCCGACCCCCAACACCGTGCGTCGGGCGAGCTGCGGCCCGGCCGGTCGCGACTGCGAATCCTGGCGCTGGCAGGTCTCGCCCTGGCACCCGTGCTCGTCGAGGCGGTTCTGCTGGCAGTCGTCATTCATGTCGTCTCCTGGCTAGCTGTCGTTGGCTGGTAGCTGTCGTTGGCTGGTATCAAGTGTTGCCGTAGCTTCGTCAACTGCACAACCCGGGATGGCCGTCACTCGGCTAGACCGAGCACGTGCTTGGTGCGCTCTATGTCCTTATGCATCTGGGTCGCCAACGAATCGGCGCTGGCAAACGTCTGCTGGTCTCGAATCCGATCGACGAATTCGACACCGACGTAGTGATCGTAGAGGTCCAGATCGGCTGCACCGACCACGAAGGCTTCGACCCTGCGCTCGGCTCCGTCGAAGGTCGGATTGTTGCCAACACTTATGGCCGCTGGCATGGTCCGGGACTCGTCCCCGTAGGGCGAATCGACCAGCCGACCCGCGTAGACGCCGTCGGCCGGGATTGCGGCCAGCCGGGTTGGGTTGACATTGGCGGTCGGGAAACCCAGTTCTCTGCCGCGTCGGTCGCCGGGGACCACCGGCCCCTCCACCCGATGGGGCCGCGCCAGCGCCCGCGCCGCCGCGGCCACCTGCCCGTCGGCCACCAACTGTCTGATCTCCGAAGAACTGATCGGCAGATCCGCCCTCCCCACCAGTTCCTGTCGCAGCAACGGCACCGCGTCCACCGTGAGATCGGAACTCTGGCCGAATTCCCGAAGCGCCGCCACATCACCGCTAGCCCGATAGCCGAACCGGAAGTTCTCCCCCACCACGACCGCCGACGCCCGCAACGACTCCTGCAGCACTTCGGAGACGAACTGCCGCGGTGACTCCTTGGACATCTCCAGGTCGAACGGCAGAATTAGGGTGGCCCCGGCACCGCACTCCTCGATGAGTTCCAATCGCTGGGCCAGCACCGACAGCCGAGTGGGTGGATCCGACGGTCGAACGATCTCGGCAGGGTTGGGATCGAAGGTCACGACTACGCACAGTTGCCCGGCTGCCGCCGCGTCTTCGACCGCGCGCCGGATCAACGTGCGATGGCCACGGTGGACACCGTCATAGACACCGATGGCCACGACACACCGTTCGCCGGACAAATCCACGTCGTCGATCCCGTACCAGCGCTTCACTTCCCAGCTCCATCCTCACCCGGGTCGACCGCATTCGGGTCCGCGAACACCAACACCGGCGCCAGCATCCCATCCTTCGACTCCGCAAGCGCGATCACCTGGCCAGCCGGGTCTGCCAACAGCACCTGTGCGGAGGAATCGGCCCAATCGATCTGTATCCGCCTGCCGAAGGACAGGTCGACAGCCTGCGCCACAGACACCTGCGCCGTCGGAAACCAGCGTGGGCCCGCCACCGCGAGCGGAACCACCTGCGGGTCGGCCACAAACTGCGCGAGATCGACGCAATCCGCGACCGGCAACGGGCCCAGCCGCGTGCGTCGCAGCGTCCGAACATGACCGCCCACCCCGAGGGTCTCACCCAGATCGCGGGCAAGCGCTCGAATGTAGGTTCCGGATCCGCAGCTGACCTCGATGTCCGCGTCCACAACGTCACCGGCAGGGTGCCACCCGGTGAGCCGGATGTAGTCGACCCTGACCTCTCTGGCAGCCAACTCGACCTGTTCCCCTGCCCGCACCCGGGCATAGGCTCGACGCCCATCAACCTTGATCGCGCTCACCGCACTTGGCCGCTGCCTGATCAGCCCCTGGTATGCCGGCAGCACCGCAGCCAGGTCCGCGGCCGACACCGTGGCGGCGTTCGCCTTCGCCAACAGCTCACCATCGGCATCATCGGTGGTCGTCGACATACCGAACCGGACCGTGGCCTGGTAGCTCTTGTCCGCGGCCGCAATCGGACCCAGCAGCCGGGTCGCCCGCCC
The DNA here is from genome assembly GCA_030837445.1 of Actinomycetota bacterium. Lineage (GTDB taxonomy): Bacteria > Actinomycetota > Actinomycetes > S36-B12 > UBA10799 > JACJWR01. The sequence continues at coordinate 3,768 of JAUPKM010000458.1, read as the reverse complement.
GATCCCAAGCACCAGCACTCCGGTCGCTGCCGGGTCCAGCGTGCCTGCATGTCCGACCCGCCTGGTCCCGATCAACTTCCGCACGCGACTGACCATGTCGTGACTGGTGACCCCGGCTGGCTTGTCCAAAAACACGAAACCGGGCGACACCTCCGGCCCGGACCCGCGTCGGCTCACCGGGCAGTCCGTGAGTCTCCGTCGTCGATCCCCAGCTCGGCGTGCAACTGTGCCAACGTCTCAGCAAGGTTCCCGGCGGCGGTGTAGCCCGCCGCCGCCCGGTGGCCGCCTCCGCCGAGTCTGAGGCACAGGGCAGCAACATCGACATTTCCACGGCTCCGAGTGGAGACCTTCCAGCCGCCGCTATCGTCCTGCTTCACGATCGCGGTGACTTCCGCCACCCCGTTGTTGGTCAGATCACCGATCACCGACTCGACCTCGTCGTAGGAGACCCCGTAGCGCTCCCGAGCTTTGGCGTCGATGACCCCGATCAAGGCTCCTCCGCCACCAACGGCCGACGGAAAGTACTCTGCGGTGTGCATAGTCTGACCGGCGATTCGGATCAATCCAAGCGCCCGATCGGCAAAGATCCGCCGAGAGATCTCGGCCTGGTCGATGCCCCGATCCAGTAACGCTGCCGCCAGTCGATGGGTGTCGGCGGTGGTCGCCGGGTAGCGGAAGGACCCGGTATCAGAGGAAATGGCGGCATAGATACCGACAGCAACCGGAATCGTCCACTCCAATCCCAGCCGATCGATCAGTTCCGCCACTAGTACCCCGGCAGCCGGCGCCAGCGGGTCCACGATGGCGACGCTGGCGAATCCGTCGTAACTCGCGTGATGGTCGATCGCCGCGAAGAGTTCGGCAGCGGCCGCCGTGTCCGCGAGCGTTCCCAGCCTGTCGATCGCCGAGCAGTCGATCGCCAACGCCACCTCGACCGGCGCGCGCACCTGCTCGGCCGGGACCAGGAATTCCTGTCCAGGTAGCCAGGCCAACCCGGTCGGCATCTCGAATGCAGGCATTCCGACGGCGACCTGTACTTCGACGCCGGTCCGCGAGAGAGCCGAGGCCAGCGCAAGACTCGACCCCATCGTGTCGGCATCCGGGTTGATGTGCGCCAGGATCAATACCCGGCGGGCCTGCCGCAGCGCGTCGACCAACACCGACCAGTCGGCCACGGTCGGCACCCGCGCATCCTCCCGAGGGGGTTCCCAGGGACCGCCGGCAGCCACGCGGTCAACCTTCGACTGCTGGTGCGGCCCCACCCACGGCGCCGTCTTCCGGCTCTGCATCCACACGGCGATAGGGATCCGGTTCACCAGCGAAATCTGCGCCGGTCGAGCGGGCCGCGATCTCCTGGTCGGATTCCCGCGCCGCCTCGAGCAGATCCTCGATGTGCCGCGCGGTCTCCGGCACCGCGTCGGCCACGAACTCCAGGGTGGGGGTGAATTTGATCCCGGTGCCCTGACCAACCTCCGTGCGCAGCATGCCACGGGCGGAGGCGAGGGCGGCCGCGGTAGCCGTCTGAGCCTGCTCATCACCCAACACCGTGTAGAACACGGTGGCCTCCCGCAGATCGGCGGTCACCCGAACATCTGTGACCGTCACGAAGCCGAGTCGCGGATCCTTGACCTTGAACTCCAAGGCTTCGGCCACGATCTCCTGGATGCGCTCGGACAGTTTACGAGCACGTGCCTCGCTCATGCCCGCTCCTTCTCCTGCATCTCAAAGGTCTCGATCACATCGTCGACCTTGATGTCGTTGAATGAGCCGAGTCCGATGCCGCACTCGAAACCTTCCCGAACCTCGGTCGCATCATCCTTGAATCGGCGCAGGGATTCCACCGACAGGTTCTCCGCGACCACCACGCCATCCCGGATGAGTCGAGCCTTGGCATTCCGGCGGATCTCTCCGGACCGGACCAGGCAGCCCGCGATATTGCCGAACTTGCTGGAACGGTAGACCTCGCGCACCTCGGCCGTGCCGAGTTGGGCCTCCTGGTATTCCGGCTTCAGCATGCCCTTCAGTGCGGCCTCGACATCGTCAATGGCCTGGTAGATGACGCTGTAGTAGCGCACATCCACACCCTCGCGCTCGGCCAATTCTCGCGCCTTGCCCTCGGGTCGGACATTGAAGCCGAGGATGACGGCATCTGATGCACTCGCCAAGTTGACATCGTTCTCGGTGATCGCGCCAACGCCACGTCCTATCACCCGCAACGTGACCTGGTCATCGCCGACATCAAGTTTCAGCAGCGCGTCTTCCAGCGCCTCCACCGATCCGGACACATCGCCCTTCAGGATCAGTTTGAGTTCCTCGACCTCGCCCCGCTCGACCTGCTTCAAGAAGTCTTCGAGGGTGCGTCGACCGCGTTGCTGGGCCAGTTGCGCATTCCGCTCCCGGGCCTGCCGGGTGTTCGCGATCTGTCGCGCCACCCGGTCCTCCTCGACCACCAGGAAGGTGTCTCCGGCACCTGGCACAGTGGTGAGCCCGAGGACCTGCACCGGACGCGAAGGTCCTGCTTCACTGAGCAGGTCCCCGTTCTCGTCGAGCATGGCGCGCACTCTGCCGTGGGCTTCGCCCGCCACGATCGCGTCGCCCGGATGCAGCGGTCCGCGCTGAACAAGAACGGTCGCCACCGGTCCACGACCCTTGTCCAGGTGCGCCTCGATGGCGACACCCTGGGCGTCCTGGTCGGGGTTGGCGGTCAAGTCGAGGGCTGCGTCGGCGGTCAACAGCACTGCGTCGAGCAGCTCCGAGATACCGATTCCCTGCTTTGCGGAGACGTCGACGAAGATGGTGTCGCCGCCGTAGTCCTCCGCGACCAGGTGGTACTCGGTCAGCTGACCTCGCACCTTGGCCGGGTCAGCACCTTCCTTGTCGATCTTGTTCACTGCCACCACGATCGGCACATCGGCCGCCTGCGCGTGGTTCAGCGCCTCAATCGTCTGCGGCTTCACACCGTCGTCAGCCGCCACGACCAGGATCGCGATATCCGTCACCTTGGCGCCACGGGCGCGCATCGCGGTGAACGCCTCGTGACCTGGCGTGTCGATGAACGTGATGGGCCGCTCCCGGTCCTCACCGGGGTGCGCCACCACTTGGTAGGCGCCGATGTGCTGAGTAATCCCGCCGGCTTCACCGGACACCACATTCGTGTTGCGGATCGCATCCAGCAATTTGGTCTTACCGTGGTCGACATGTCCCATCACCGTGACTACCGGGGGACGGGCACGAAGATCGGACTCATCGCCGTTGTCCTCACCGAATTCGATGTCGAACCGGCCCAGCAGTTCCCGGTCCTCGTCCTCCGGGGACACCACCTGGATCGTGTAGTTCAACTCCTCGCCCAGCAATTGCAGCGTCTCATCGCCGACGGACTGGGTTGCGGTAACGACCTCGCCCATTGCGAATAACGCAGCTACCAGGGCCGCTGGATTGACATCGATCTTCTCTGCAAGGTCCGTCAGGGACGCACCTCGAGGCAACCGAATGATCTGGCCGTCCCCCATCGGCAGCTTGATCCCACCGACAGTCGGCGCCGCCATGTTGTCGAACTCTTGGCGCTTGGCCTTCTTCGACTTCCTGCTTCGCCCGGGTCGACCACCGGGCCGCCCACCGAACCGACCGCCGCCGCCACCGGGCGGCCGGCCAAACGCACCACCGGCCTGGCCTGGGCGCCCCGGGCCGCCACCGCCACCGGGTCGCCCCCCGAAACCGCCGCCGCTACCTCCACCGGGCCGGCCCGCTCCGCCGCCAGCACCGGAACCG
>JAUPKM010000457.1 GCA_030837445.1 Actinomycetota bacterium | reverse complement strand
GGTGACCGCCGCGAATGGCTCCACCGGCGATCCGGGCTCCAGCCGCGGGGACCACTTCTGAGCCAGCGTCGCCACCACCAGTGCCGCCTCGGTGAGGGCGAACTGATCGCCGATGCACTGCCGCTTGCCGTAGCCGAATGGGAACCAGGCGCCCCGCGGTTGTCCGGGAGCCTTCTCGGAGTAGTTGCCGTTGTCGTCCAGCCAGCGCGCTGGCCTGAAAGCCAACGCGGAGTCCCAATAGCGGGGATCGCGGTGCATCGCGTACTGGGAGGTCATGATCACCGACCCCGCCGGCACCGGCCAGCCATCGATCTCGATGTCCGCGGTGGTCTGCCGTCCGATCACCCAGGCTGGCGGAAACAGCCGCATCGATTCGGAGATCACGGCGCGGGTGAAGGGCAACTGGGTCAGGTCGGACATGGTCGGGGCCCGGCCAGCTAACACGGCCGCCAGCTCCTCCCGAAGTGTCCTGGCCTCCGCGGGATTGACCGAGAGTAGGTACCAGGTCCAGCTCAGATTCATCGCGGTCGTCTCATGGCCGGCGAGCACCAGGGTCATCACCTCGTCGCGGAGCTGGTCGTCGGACATGCCTGTCCCGTCCTCCTGCGCGGAAATGAGCATCGACAGGAGGTCACCGGTATCACCCGAGGTGCGGTGCTCGGTGATCATCCGCTGCACCATGCCATCGAGGTCGTCCAGGTCGCCGATGATCCGGTGCATCGGTGTGCCCGGGATTCTGGTGAGGAACTGTCCGCCGGGCAGCATCAGCCGTGGGAACGATTCGAGTAGGGCGTTCAGCGCATCGCCGACGTCTGCGGCATCGTGTCGCAGATCCGCGCCGAACAGGGTACGACCGACGATGTCCAACGTGAGACCGCTCATATCCGCGACCATGTCGACCTGCGCTCCGACCTGCCAACCCTGCTCGTGTTCGACGGTGGCCGCGACCATCCGCTCGGAATACTCGCGGATGCGGTCCCGGTGGAAGGCGGGCTGAACCATCCGTCGGTGACGAAGGTGGGACTCACCCTCGTCGGTGAGCAGCCCGTTGCCGAGCAGGATCTTGGCTTCCTGCAGGGCGCGGCTCTTGGTCAGGACCCGAGCATGTTCCCGATGGACACCGTCGATCAGCTCCGCGCAGTTCAGCGCGTACACGTGCATCCCTGCCATTCGCCAGTAGGCCAGCCGCGGGTAATTCGCCGGCAAGGCGGCGAAGAAGTCGGAGGCGGACCCGCGACCGGCGGCCTGCCGGACGAGGAATTCCAACCCGAGTGGCCCGTCCGGCCGTGGTACCCCGCGGGGTTGGCGGCTCCGCTGGGCCCGACGGGCCTCGACCGCGAGTTGGCGTCGGGCCTTGGTGTCGTAGGGCCGGCCGTCGTGGGGCGCGGTCTGGGTTGCGGTCATGGTGACTTCCTGTCGGGTGGCGCTGGTGGGGGTGACGCTGGCTGCTGTTCGTTTTCGCGTCGCCTTCAGCGTACGTCCGGACGGCGCATCGTCGGAACCCCGCGTTGGAACGGCCGCTGTTAGGGATTCGTGAGAACTAGATCGCATTCGGTGACCAGCCGCTCCCACGTGTTCGTTCGCAGTTGGCGAAGAACCGTCACCGCGGCAGCCGAGTCGTCCTAGGGTGGTTGGGCTGGCGGCAGCGCCGCGTGGATCAGATCGAATCGCCGCGACACAGGCCGGACTCCTGCCGGATTCGGCCCGCGTGACTCGGGGCAGGGAAGAGGAGTGCTGGTGGCATCGAAACCTGCCGTGGTCGCGCGGGGCGTGGTCAAGCGGTTCGGCACCGTGGTCGCGCTGGACGGGATGGATCTGGAGGTTCAGGAAGGCACGGTCCTGGGCCTACTCGGACCGAACGGCGCGGGTAAGACGACGATGGTGCGCATCCTGGCGACGCTGCTGAAAGCAGACGCCGGAACTGCGGAAGTCGCCGGCATCGACGTCGCGAAACATCCGAATCGGGTGCGGGCGGCGATCGGGCTCACCGGCCAGTATGCCGCCGTTGACGAATACCTGACCGGCCGCGAGAACGTGGTCATGGTCGGCGGGTTGTATCACCTCAAGCCGGCCTACGTGCGAGATCGGGCGGACGAACTGCTAGACCGGTTCGGCCTGACGGACGCCGCGAACCGACCGGTGAAGACGTACTCCGGTGGAATGAGAAGGCGTCTCGATCTCGCCGCGAGCCTGGTTGCGAAACCTCGGATCCTGTTCCTCGACGAGCCGACCACCGGCCTGGATCCCCGCTCCCGAATGGGCCTGTGGGAGGTGATCGAGGACCTGGTCGCGGAAGGGACAACGGTGCTGCTGACGACTCAATACCTGGAGGAAGCGGACCAGCTGGCGGAACGCGTTGTAGTGATTGATCGCGGCAAGGTGATTGCGGCGGGCACCTCCGAGGAGTTGAAGACGCAGGTCGGCGGCGACCGGATCGAGGTAGTGGTGGAGGACCCAGCCAAGTTGGCCGCTGCCGCTGCTGCCCTCGCCCCGATCAGTGATGGGGCCAGTGTGAGCGATCCCGTCGAGCGCAAAGTCTCCGCGCCCGTGACCGGTGGCTCAACAGTGCTCGTGGACGCAGTGCGGGCGTTGGATGAGGCGCAGGTGGGAATCGCCGACATTGTGCTCCGCCGGCCGACGCTGGACGACGTCTTCCTCAGCCTCACCGGTCACGCCGCTGAGGAGGAAACCCAGCAACCAGACAAGTCCAACAGCCGTAGGAGGGCGAGATGAGCGTCACCACCGAGACCTGGACCGAGGTTCCGCAGCTCAGTCGGCCGATCTACGGCTG
>JAUPKM010000064.1 GCA_030837445.1 Actinomycetota bacterium | reverse complement strand
GGGTCATAGTCAGGGGCTGACGCAAGCGCGAGTACCTGCCCGTTCGTCACATCCAGGACGACGGCGGCACCACTGTCGCCGCGGAGGCCGCTGTCCCGCGCTCGTTGCAGGGCCGCGGCCAACTGCCGCTCCAACACTGCCTGCAGGTGGGCATCGACACTGGTGACGACGTAGTTGCCCGGCCGCGGCGGCCGCTCGGAGACGACGGTCGGGTTTCCACCGGGATCATTGACCACAATCCGGCTGCCGTCAGTTCCGCGCAGCTCGGTTTCATATTGGGCCTCCAATCCGGTCCGCCCGACCTGCCGCCGCGGCGACAGAGAGGGATCCGCATCAAGTTCCTGCTGGTTCGGCGACCCCAAGTAGCCGAGCAGGTGAGCAGCCTTCGCGCCATTGACTGCCGGCAGGTCGCGCACCGACCGACTTGCGGCACTCACCCCCGGGTACCGACCCGGATTCTCGATCAGGTCGAGTACGTCGCCAACCGGCACATCCATTGCCACCGGCAGGGGTTCGGTGGCCGCGCCGGTGAAGCATCCAGGTGCGGCCCCAGGTTGCCCGCACGGGATCATCCTGGTCTTCAATGTTTCCTCGTCGATGCCGATGGCGGCAGCCACCTTCGCCAGCGACGCGGCGCCGGAATCCGGCTGCCGGCTGAAGGCGGCGCGGTCCACGACCACGTCCACTGCGGTTCGGTTGGCGGCCAGCGGCTGACCGGTCTGGTCGAGGATGACACCCCGTGGGGCCGCCACCGTCTGGGCCCCCTGACCCGCCAACGCGGCCGCACGGGAGCCGCCGGACGCCTGCAGATAGGCCAGCCGGCCCAGCAGCGTCACTGCCAGCGACAGCAGCAGCACCTGCAGCACGATCAGTCGCCACCGGGAACGGGATGTCAATCTGCTGACCGGGCGTCCCGAACGTCCTGTGGGGAGGCTCATCGGGGCGTTCCCAGCACGACCCGGGGCCCCGGCCCGAGGGCGGCCGCAGCCAGTGGCACCAGCCCGGCGCCGAGCACCGACCCGATCAACAACTCCCCCAGCAGCGTCGGCCAGGCACTCTGCCAGCCCAAGTCAGGTCGGCCGACGATCAGTGCCAACACCATCACCGCAGCGGTCGCGCAGGTGGCGAGGACGCCGACGAACACCCCGCGAGCCCACCACACGCGCGGAATTCGGGGATAGACCCGCACTGCCACAACTCCGAGCAGGGTGCAGACGAGGGCATTTCCCCCGAGCACCCCCGGAGCGGGAGGCACCAAGTCGGCCAACAGTCCGGCCGCGAATCCGATACCGGCGGCCTCCGACTGCGACAGCCGGGTGGCGACCGCGACCACCGTCAGCGGCAGAAGTTCCACCGGCACACTCAGCCGCGCCAGCAGGGCACCTTGCAGCAGTACCGCCAACACGACCGCGACTCCAGCGACGGCGCGCGCCCGCCACCTCATGGCGTCGCCTCGGGCTGAGTCGACTGGGCGGCCGGGGCGGGTAGCGGAGTTGTGGTCGGCAGCGGCGACCGCGCGGCACGTGCTGCCGCGGGCAGCACCAGCCCGACGAGGTCCAACGCGGCCAGATCCACAGCCGGGGTAACCACCACGGCCCGGCCGGAACCGATATCACCCTCGATCGCGGTGACCGTACCGATCGGCACATCGGCAGGGAACGGCCGACCGTCTTTCGAGCCGAACGTGACTACCTGATCGCCGACACGGACGTCTGCTGCGGCGTCGAGCAAAGTCAGGAGCAGCCGCCGGGGGTTCCCGCTGCCGGCCACGACCGCCGCGCCGCCGGTCCTGGTGAGCCGGGCGCCGACGGAGTTCCCGGGGGCGCTGATCAGGGTCACCGTGGTCGTCGCCGCGGCAACCATGGACGTCCGCCCCACCAGCCCAGCACCAGTGATTACTGCCGAATCGGACACCACGCCATCATCGCCGCCTGCGTCCACGACCAGCGTCTCCACCGCCGGTCCGGCACCCGGATAGGCGACTACCCGAGCGGGCACCACCGACAACGAGGTGGCAGTCACGACGGCCAAAAGCGTGTCTAGTTCGCGCGCCCGCGCCGAGGCCCGCGGCGCAACCGAGGGTGCAGCCTGCCCCGCCCAGGCACGGGATCGCACCTCCGGGTCATCGAACGCACCCGCCCCGTCCACCCAGGTCACAATCGGACTGGCCAGCGCCGCAGCACCCCGTTGCGCTGGCGAGACCAAGACTGCGGCCGCCGATCGGATCGCCGAGGTCACCGAACCTCCCCTCAGGTCCAACAGAATGGCGGTCAGCGAGACGGCCACGAGCACGATGACGAGGCTGCGCGCGCGTGGCGTCACTTCGTACTCACTCCTCGCATCTCAGACATGGACGTGCGCGCTCACTGCCGGGGTTCCGCCACCAACACATCGCGCAACACCTCGAACTGCTCCAGGCAGAGTCCGATCCCCCTGGCAACGCATCGCAGCGGGTCCTCCGCCAGCCGCACCGGCATCCCGGTGGCGTGCCGGAGTCGCTCTGGCAGGCCTGCCAGCAGCGCGCCCCCGCCAGCCAGCACAATGCCACTGGTGAGCAGGTCTACGCCGAGCTCCGGCGGCGTCCGATCCAGCACTGATCGGACTTCAGCGACGATCCGGTCGACGGGTTCGTCCAGTACCCGCCGCATCTCCTCGGACGTGACGACCACGCTGCGCGGGAGGCCTGTGACCAGGTCGCGGCCTCGCACCTCGGCATGCGTTTGGTCCAGCACCGGGAACGCAGAGCCGATCTGCCACTTGAGTCGCTCGGCCGTCCCTTCGCCGATCAGCAGCGAGAACTCGCTCTTCAGGTACGCCACGATCCGGAGGTCCAGCGCATCCCCGCCGACCCGAATGGAACTGCTGGCGACAATGCCGCCGGAGGAGATGACGGCAACTTCGGTTGTGCCGCCGCCGACGTCCACGATCATCGATCCGACCGGCTCGTGGACGGGGAGTTCCGCGCCGATCGCGGCGGCCATTGGCTCCTCGATGATGAAGACCTTGCGGGCACCGGCCGCGTAGCCCGCGTCCCGGACCGCGCGCTGCTCGACATCGGTGATCCGAGACGGCACGCACACCAGCAGTCGCGGCCGGGCGAACAACCCGTTGGCGTGCACCTGGTGGATGAAGTACCGAAGCATCCGTTCGGTCACCAGGTAGTCGGCGATCACCCCGTCCTGGAGGGGCCGGACCACCTCGACGGCCTCCGGGGTTCGACCCAGCATGGCCTTGGCCTCGCCGCCGACAGCCACGATCGCCTCGGTCCGCCGGTCAAGCGCGACCACGCTGGGCTCGTCCAACACGATGCCGACACCACGTTCATAGACGAGGGTGTTGGCCGTGCCGAGATCCACGGCCATATCACGACCGAGGAAGGATCCGAACCGTGACTTCACCGTGCTGCCCGTTACCCCTTGCGTCCGTCAGTGTCCATCAGATCCCGACACAGCTCCCCCGCCAACCGCCGTCAGTCTGCCAGCGACGGGAAGAACAGCTTGATCTCTCTCGCGGCCGAGGCCGGGGAGTCGGATCCGTGCACCACGTTCTCGCTGAGCAGCGTCGCGAAGTCGCCGCGGATCGATCCCGGCGCCGACTTCGCCGGATCGGTGGCACCCATCATCGATCGCCAGCCGGCGACGGCTTCCCGGCCCTCGATCACGCCAGC
>JAUPKM010000456.1 GCA_030837445.1 Actinomycetota bacterium | reverse complement strand
GGCAGGTCCAGGTAGCGGACCTTGAATTCGGTGCCGACCTCGGTCGGGAACTGCTCGGTCATGCGTTCGCACCCTTCGCGTAGTGGGGGTTCTCCCAGATCACTGTGCCGCCCATGCCCAATCCGATACACATCGTTGTGAGGCCGTATCGCACCTCGGGGTGCTCGGCGAACTCCGCCGACAGGTAGGTCATCAACCGAATCCCGCTCGAGGCCAGCGGATGGCCTACCGCGATCGCGCCACCCATTGGGTTCACCCGCGGGTCGTCATCGTCGATCCCGTAGAAATCCAGGAAGCTCAGCACCTGGATGGCGAATGCCTCGTTGACCTCGAACAGTCCGATATCGGAGATCGAAAGGTCAGCCTTGGCGAGGGCCTTCTCAGTGGCGGGGACCGGTCCGTAGCCCATCACCTCCGGCTCGACGCCCGCGAAGGCGAACGAGACCAGTCGCATCCCTTTGGCCAACCCAAGCTCGTCGGCAACCTCCTCAGCTGCCAGCAGCGCTGCCGTCGCGCCATCGTTCAGGCCGGCCGCGTTGCCAGCCGTCACCCGACCGTGTGGGCGAAATGGTGTCTTCAGACCTGCCAGACTCGCCATCGTCGTTCCAGGTCGGGGTGGCTCATCTGCAGTCGCGAGCGTCCAGCCGGCATTGGCGGTCCGAGTTGCGACCGGCACCAGCATCGGCTGGATCTTGCCGTCGGCATAGGCCCGCGCGGTCTTCTCCTGGCTGGCCACCGCGTAGGCGTCCGCCCGTTCCTTCGTCAGGTGCGGTAGCCGATCGTGCAGGTTCTCCGCAGTCTTGCCCATCAGCAGGGCCTCGGGGTCGACGAGTCGCTCCGAAACGAACCTGGGATTTGGGTCGACGCCTTCACCCATCGGATGCCGGCCCATGTGCTCGACGCCGGCCGCGAGCGCGACATCGTAGGCGCCGATCCCGATGCCACCGGAAACTGCGGTGGTCGCGGTCAGGGCGCCGGCGCACATCCGGTCGACGGAGAAGCCGGGCACCGACACCGGCAGACCGGCCAGAATGCCGGCCGTCCGGCCCAGGGTCAGGCCCTGGTCGCCGATCTGCGTCGTGGCGGCAACCGCCACCTCGTCAATTCGTTCCGGCGGAAGCTCAGGATTCCTGCGGAGCAACTCGCGGATGACCTTGACCACTAGGTCGTCGGCGCGGGTCTCGGCGAAGAGGCCTTTCGGACCCGCCTTGCCGAAGGGAGTTCGGGCACCGTCCACGAAGACGACACTGCGACCGGATTGCGGCACGGGGGCCTCCTCAACTACTGCGTGAATCCGCCGCAGCGGATGCTGGCACTCCCGATGTTACTCGCGAGTAATCGATGCCTCGGCGGGGGTAGCCGGATCTTGCGGTTCGGCTGCCAGACCCGTCAGCACGTCGTCGAGAGCCAGGTTCAGCTGCCAGTTGCGGACGCCCAAGTCGGAGAGCGCTGCGGCTACTTGTTGGCTGTCCGACGGGGCAGGCTGGCCCTCACCAAGGCCCCAGATCAAGGTCCGCAAGGCGCGCGGGGGCATCAGATTCTCGCGATCGATGCCCAACTCGTCAGCGCGCTCGGTGAGGAGCGCCTTGGCCCGGTCGTGCCGGGCGGCGGCAGTCGGGTTCAGCCGGTGCCAGTTCCTGGGGTCAGGCGGTTCGTCTGTCTGTCGACGCGATGCCGGCAGGTCGGTCTCGGGTAGTTGAGCTGCTCGTTCGATCGCGGCAAGCCAGATCTGCACGGATTCACTGGTCTGCGACCTCGCCCGTGGCAGCGCCCGAAATCCGGCCAAGTCAGTCGGCGGGGCTTCGGCAAGCGCCGCAATGGCGGTGTCGTGGAGTAGCCGGGAAGGAGTGACGTCGCGGCGTCGGGCCAGCTCATCGCGGGCGAGCCACACTTCGCGGACGATGGCTAGGCCTCGACGGGATCGGGTCCGTAGCCCCTTCACTCGCCGCCAGGGTTCGGTGCGTGGCGGCGACGGCATGGCCGTTCGGACGAACTCGAATTCCTCGGCCGCCCACTCGGTGCGCCCTCGGGCCGCGAGCAGCTGGACCAGTTCGGCGCGCAGCTCGAGTAGCAGCTCGACGTCCAGGGCGGCGTAGTTGAGCCAGGACTCGGGTAGCGGCCGGGTCGACCAGTCCGCCGCCGAATGGGCCTTCGCCAGCGAGAATCCCAGCGTCTCGGCCAACATCGAGGACAGGCCGACCCGATCCAGTCCCAGCAGTCGCCCGGCCAATTCCGTGTCGAACAGGGATGGCGGGACCATCCCCACTTCGCGAAGGCTGGGGAGGTCCTGGCTAGCCGCATGCAGCACCCACTCCGCGCCGCCGACGGCAGCCGCGACTGGGCTGAGATCAGGCAGCGCGATCGGGTCGATCAGCCAACTACCCGCACCTTCGCGCCGGAGCTGAACCAGGTAGGCGCGCTGGCTGTATCGGTAGCCGCCTGCGCGCTCGGCATCGACAGCCAACGGACCATCACCAGCGGCCAGCGCAGCCAGGCACGCTGCCAGACCAGAGTGGTCGTCGACCAACGGCGGCACCGGCTCGCGGGGGGACAGCAGCGGTACGACGGCGGCTGGTTCGGGCACGCATCGAACCTACCCCGCGCAATGGCGGACTCAGGTAATGACGCCGGAACGCATTCCGATCGCCACCATTTCGGCACGATCGCCGGTTCCGAGTTTGCGGGCAATCCGCGCCAGGTGGCTCTTCACCGTCAGCCCCGACAAGCCCAACCGCTCACCGACCTGCTTGTTCGACAGGCCTTCGGCGACAGCAGTCAGGACCTCGACTTCACGGCTACTCAACTCGACTCCGCGGCCTGGCATCCGAGTGGTCGTGTGTCGGTTCCGAAGTGACGGCATGACGACGTAGGTCCGGACCCCTGCGGCGAGCGCTGCGCGGACACCGACGGCATCGTGACGGCAGGTCACCAACGTCACGTGCTGCCAACCCAGTCGCCGGATATCTCGTACGAACGTCAGGATGGGCACATCGCGGGTCACGCCGTCGATGACGCAGACGTCCGACGGGGCGTCGATTCGCGCCTGACCGAGCGCTGCGCTCGCCGATTCACACTCGACCACGGGGCGACCCCCACGGGCCTGCGTCAAGGCCACCAACTGTGATCGCCGGAGCGGGTCCGGGGAGATCACTACTGCGCCCGCGTGCGGCAACCGTCCCTGAGGCCGAGTCTCCGTGCTGCGCGGCGCCGAAAGTTGGCTGGTCATCTCACCCTCCTTGCGGTCTCCCACCGATAGCCGCCGTCGTCACCGCGATTGCACTCGGTCACTGTCGGCTCTCCGGCCGGGCTTCTGCATACGTCTGATGGATGGATCGGCACGATCTACGGTGGACTTTACGCCCCTGCCGGTGAACTCTCGGTGACGCGCAGCTGCCCGCAGGTGCAGTGCCTAGTGCCCGGCGTGACCGCGCGGGTTGAGCAGCGAAATCCCGACTGGGATCGGTTCCAGCCCGCAGGCCGTTGCGAGCAGGTCCGCCCACGCTTGGACATGATCGGGCAGGTCGATCACGGAGAGCGCCGTCCAGGACGCTCGCAGTTGCACCCGGCCCTCATTGGGTCGATCTGCCATTGCGTCAAAGGACTGAGACTGCACTCGCGTGACGGTACCCCCGAGGGCCACCAGATCCACCCCTGTCAGCGACTCTGTCAGCCAGGACCAGCCGACCTCGGGCAGCAGCGGATCCCCAGCCAGATCATCCTCCACCAGTGCGTCCACATAGAGCACCAGTCGCGTGTCGCCGTCCCACGCCTCCTCGCCTGCCGGGTTGTGCAGCACCACCAATCGCCCGGTACCCAGTTCGTCTTCTGCCAGCAGCACCTCGGCGGTCACCGCCAGGGCCGCGGGGGCCATCCGCTTGGGCGCGGGTGCTTCGGCCAGTTCCAGTTCCGGTCGGAACCTCATGGAGCGCACTGCCGCGGCCGCGCGGTCGAAGTCCGAGCCTGCTGCGCCCTCAGCGCCGAACCGTGACATGGTCCCAGGGTAAGAGTCGTGGGCCGGAACCACGGCGTTGCGTCGGCTGTCGGGGTGTCGGATCGTGTGGCAAGATCACGTTCGTGGCCGCCACATGCAGGATTTCCAGGTGAGAACAGTCGATCCGATCCTGGAATTGCCCCCCGCCCATCCGTTGGTGACAGGGGCCACCACCGGCGCAGATCTGATCAACGCGGCACTGCGGCGGCCGGTATCCAGGACGCCAGTGTGGTTCATGCGGCAGGCGGGTAGGTCATTGCCCGAGTACCGGGAATTGCGGTCTGGCATACCGATGCTGACGGCGTGCTTCACGCCGGAACTGATCACGGAGATCACGCTCCAACCTGTCCGCCGCCACGGTGTGGATGCGGCAATTTTCTTCAGCGACATCGTTGTGCCATTGAAGGCGATCGGGATCGACCTGGACATCGTCCCCGGCGTCGGCCCGGTGGTGGCGGAACCCATCCGCGACCTGGCCGCCGTGTCATCGCTGCGGGCCTTGACCGCGGAGGACGTAGAGGGCGTGCTGACGGCGGTGCGAATGCTGGTGCCGGAACTTGGACCGACACCGCTGATCGGGTTCGCCGGCGCACCATTCACATT
>JAUPKM010000455.1 GCA_030837445.1 Actinomycetota bacterium | reverse complement strand
TCGCCTCGAGTCCTGCTCTCTCGAGTGCGGATGGACGTCGAGCGCTACCGCTCCGCGGTCATCATCGGCGTCGATCCCGGACAACTGCCTTGGTACGAGGGCCTGTTGCCACTCGGTGGAGGCCACGCCCTAGTCCTCCATGGCTACTCGGTCACCCCCGCCGGCGGGATGCTGCTGGTCTGGGACCCGGCCCGATCGCCACTTGCTGGACGGCACACCACGTCCAGTTCCGCGCTGACCGCGGCTGGGGTCCGGTTCGGCGGGGCGATCGTATGGTGATCCTGCTCCTTGTTTTGCTGACCTGGCACGCCATCGTTGGGGGTCCCGCTGACCTGCCGGCGACCGAGGACAGCGGCAACAGACGCCCTCGCACCGCCGCAGTACACCTGCAGCCGGGACCGAAACTGACCCTGCCGCCGCAACTGTCTGTGGAGTCCAGCTGGCGACTACCGGCCGGATTCGGCCGCTACGGCGCTACTGCCAACCACGACACTGCCGTCATTCCTGCTGGAGCGGCCGGCCTACTCTGGGTCGCCAGAGACAGCGGCGTGAACGGGCTTCGGCCGCCAACCGTCGCCGGTCGGGAATTGGTCTCCGCGACTCCGATGGATCGCGGCTGGTTGCTACTGGAGACGGAACCCTTCGTGCCCGCTGCGCCGGGGCCAGGAAACTCGAGAAGCTCCCGGAGCGCCGGAAGGTCAGGAGGCGCCGACGAATGCCGATTGCACCAATGTTGGCATTGGCAGCTCGCGTGGGTGTCATCGCCGATGCCTGGGTCGGAGCCGATCCCGGTCGTGTCCTCCCAGTCACCGGTGACCTGGCTTGACCTACCCGCAATCCGCGCCAACGGCGCGATCGGGGAGTGGCTCGAGCCCGGCCGCGCGGTCGTCGGCAGTTGGTCGGGGCACGACACGCCTGGGCGCGTTGTCCGGTATCGGCCGAGGGTACCGGCCGACAAGCGGTGGGCGGATCGGGCGCCGTCGTGGATTTCAGTCGCGGCGGAGCCGGAGCACGCTGCACTGCGTGCGTCGGGGTACCGCCTGCCAGAGATCCCTGGCGCAGTCCGCCGGGTGCTGACCATCGGCACGGAGCATGCCTATGTGCGCACCGACGAGGGCCGATTCCTCGTCACCTCCCGCGGGCGGAGGACGTCTCACCTGGCAGAAGACCTGCTGGTTGGTGCGGCTCCGGCCGGAATCACGGTGGTGGGGTCTGATGAGCGAGGCGCGTACCTGGCAATCGTCGGGCAGCGCGGCCGCTCCACGCCTCCTCGTTCCGCGCCTCCTAGATCCGCTCACGCCCGGTCAATCCCGTGGCGACGATTCGACCAACGGAGTGGGAGTGACCCTGGCCGTCAGCCAGCGCCCGCGCTGACTGATCACGACCTCATCACCGGGCCCGATCTCTGGAGCCAATAGGGCCATCCCGATGCCCACCTTCAGCACCGGCGAGAAGGTACCACTGGTGAGGTGTCCGACCTGGGGACCGTCCGGCCGCAGGTGGACGCTAGCTCCTGCGCGCGGCACCCCTCGGTCGAGCAATACCAGCGCCCTGACACGCGGTCGCAAGCTGCCGTCCCGGCCCGCAACCAACGCCTCGCGACCGGAGAACTCCGGCTTCTCCCAACCCACAGCCCAACTCAGACCCGCCTCCACCGGTCCGATCTCGCCGCCAAGATCCTGGCCATGCAACGGATACCCCATTTCCGTGCGCAGGGTGTCCCTCGCGCCCAGACCGCACGGACGCACGCCGAGCGAAGCACCGGCTGTCAGCAGTCGATCCCACAGGCGGACCGCAACCTCGGCCGGCAGCAACAGCTCATATCCCTTCTCGCCGGTGTATCCGGTCCGGCAGACAACCACCTCGACACCCTCGAAGGTGTCGCGCAGCACGCCCAGGTAGGCCATCACGACAGGCAACCCGACCGCACGCAGAAGCTCAGCCGCTGCCGGTCCTTGTACCGCGATGATGGCTGTCTCCCGCTGGCTATCGATCACCTGGACTGCGGGACCGACTCGGGATCTCACCAAGTCATTGACCACACCAGCGTTCCCCGCGTTGGGAATCAACAGGGCATCATCTGCGCCGAAGACATAGACGATCAGGTCATCTATCACCCGTCCCTCGTCGTCACACACCAAGCTGTATTGCGCCTGACCTGGGCCGATCCGGTCCAAGTCGTTGGTCAGGATCCGGTTGAGATCTGCCACGGCGCCTTCGCCTCGAACCAACGTGGTCCCCAGATGCGACACATCGAAGATGCCCACGCTGCTGCGAACGGCCAAGTGCTCGGACACCACACCGCTGAACTCCAGCGGCATCTTCCAACCGGCGAACTCGGAGAATTTGGCGCCTGCGCCGACATGAGCGTCATGCAAGGGGGATAGAAGCAACTCCGGCGAGGTCGACGGAATCGCGGCTGCCGTGGTTGCTGTGGTTGCTGTGGAAACGTCGTCCATTGCTGGCTGTGTCATCCCCTGACGTTATCCGGGGCACAGGCTGTCGCGCCGACCGGCCAACGCCACCGGCCGCAGATCCCGAAGGTTCGGCGGTTCCGGACGTAGGGTGGCGATGAGTGCATCAATTCCCAATCGGAGGACCCGTGACCAGCCTGCGCCTGAGCACCGCCCACCCCGCGACCGCCAAATCCGATGCCCTAGTGGTCTTCGTGCACCCGCGGAAGAGTGGGGCCGTACTGGCCGCCGGCACCTCTGTGCCCAAGCCGGTCGCGAGCAAACTTCTGAAGCTGCTTCGGATCGCCTCCCCCAAGATCGCGGCCTCTGAAGTGGTCGTGTGCCCGTCGCCGGAGGCGGTCTCGGCCGACCTCGTCGTCTTCACGTGCACACCAGCAGAACCCGACACCGAGGCGATGCGACGGGCAGCCGGTAACGCGCTGCGGGCCCTGTCCGACAGATCCACCGTCGCGATCGCCTGCCCGAGCACGGAGCCAGAGCAGATTGCGGCGATCGGGCAGGGGGCTCGGTTGGGCGCCTACCAATTCACGAGTTTCCGAGGGTCCGGTGACCGCGACGGCCGCACCGGCACTGACGAGATTCTGCTGCTCGTCTCCGATGCCCGCAGCAAGTCCGTGCAGAGCGAGGTGAAGAAGTCCGAGCTCATCACCGATGCCGTCCTCGCCACCCGCGACCTTGTCAACACGCCGCCATCGGCGCAGTCGCCCAATGACCTGGCCGAAGCGGTCCGCAAAGCGGCCGCGGACACTCCCGTCCGGGTCGATGTCTTCAGCGAGCGCAAACTCGCTCGCGAAGGCTTCGGCGGCATCCTCGGCGTGGGCCAGGGTTCGATCAATCCGCCTCGACTCGTCAGGATGAGCTATCACCCCGCCAAGGCGCAGGGGCATCTGGCGCTGGTCGGAAAGGGCATCACCTTCGATTCGGGTGGCTTGAGTCTGAAACCGGCAGCCAGCATGATCACGATGAAGTGCGACATGGCCGGCGCGGCCGCAGTGGCGATGGCCACGTTGGCGATCGCCCGGCTACGGATCCCGGTCCAGGTGACCGCGTACCTCGCCATCGCTGAGAACATGCCCAGTGGATCGGCGCAGCGGCCTGGCGATGTGCTCACCATGTATGGCGGCAAGACCGTCGAGGTCCTCAACACCGATGCCGAGGGACGACTCGTCCTCGCCGACGCTCTGGTCAGAGCCTGCGAGGACGAACCCGACGTGCTGGTCGACGTGGCCACCCTCACGGGGGCCCAGACGGTCGCGCTGGGCACCCACATCTCCGCAGTCATGGCGAACGACGAGGAGCTGCGGGACCGAGTGATAGCCGCCGCCGGAAGCGCCGGTGAACAGATGTGGCCGATGCCACTGCCGCCGGAACTGCGGCCTTCGTTGAAATCCAAGATCGCAGATATCGCCAACATCGGCGAACGGTTGGGGGGCATGATGACCGCAGGTCTCTTCCTGTCGGAATTCGTCCAAGACGGCGCCTCCTGGGCCCACCTCGACATCGCCGGACCGGCCTTCAACGAAGGTAGCGGCCGCGACTACACCCCGTCCGGGGGTACCGGTGCGGCGGTACGAACGTTGATCTCACTGGCGAGGCAGTTGGCCGATTGAGCCCGCGTCCGTGCCGCTGCCGCTGACTCTGCTCCACCGGCCGGGGCGTCGGGTGACAGCGCGGCGTCCGAGGTGCCAGGATGACCGCAACCGGATATCTGACGATGGACCACCGAACTGAAGGGGTTGCACGCAGGTGAGCGATGCGGACCAGCACGACTTCGACCTAGTCATCCTGGGCGGCGGCAGCGGAGGCTACGCCTGCGCCCTGCGGGCCTCGCAACTTGGGATGTCAGTCGCCCTCATCGAACGAGGCAAACTCGGCGGCACCTGCCTGCACAACGGGTGCATCCCGACCAAAGCGCTGTTGCATGCGGCCGAGGTCGCCGACGAAGCGCGGGAGAGCTCCAAGTTCGGTGTGCGCACCACCTTCGACGGTATCGACATGGCACAGGTCAATAAATACAAGGACGCCGTTGTCGGCCGGCTCTACAAGGGGCTACAGGGCCTTGTCTCCCAACGAGGGGTCACCTTCGTGGCGGGTTCCGGGCGGATGACGGGGCCGAAGACGGTCGAGGTCGACGGCGTCACCTACACGGGCCGCAATCTGGTGTTGGCGACCGGTTCGTACGCCCGGTCGCTGCCCGGCCTCGAGATCGGCGGGTTGGTCATGACCAGCGACCAGGCCTTAACTCTGGACTGGGTGCCGAACAGTGCCATCGTGCTCGGTGGCGGAGTGATCGGTGTCGAGTTTGCCAGCGTCTGGCGGTCGTTCGGCACCGAGGTGACCATCGTCGAGGCTCTGCCGCGATTGGTGCCCAGCGAGGACGAGTCTGCCTCGAAGGCACTGGAGCGCGCGTTTCGCAAGCGTGGCATCAATTTCCGCACCGGAATCAGGTTCGCCAGCGTCAGCCAGGACCAGCACGGGGTGACCGTCACGCTGGAGGACGGCAGCACCTTGGCCGCCGACCTGTTGCTGGTGGCCGTCGGCCGCGGACCCAACACCGCGGATATGGGGTACGAGGAACAGGGTCTGGCGATGGATCGCGGTTTCGTTCTCGCCGACGAACGACTCCACACCAACATCCCGGGCGTCTATGCGGTTGGAGACATCGTGCCCGGCCTGCAACTTGCCCACCGGGGCTTCGCGCAGGGGATCTTCGTCGCCGAGGACATCGCAGGAATCGCGCCCCCGGCACTGGACGAGGCTGGGATACCCCGCGTCACCTACTGCGAGCCGGAGGTGGCAAGTGTCGGCTACACCGAGGCACAGGCGAACGAACTTTTCGGCGCTGACGAAGTCCAGAGCGTCGAGTACAACCTCGCCGGTAACGGCAAGAGTCAGATCCTCGGCACCGCCGGCTTCATCAAACTGGTCCGTCGCAAAGACGGTCCGGTGGTGGGAATCCACCTGGTCGGTTCCCGGATGGGCGAACAGATCGGTGAAGCACAGTTGATCTTCGCCTGGGAGGCGTACCCGGAGGATGTCGCGGCCCTGATTCACGCACATCCGACGCAGAACGAGGCCATGGGCGAGGCCCACCTGGCCCTCGCGGGCAAGCCCCTGCACGCACACGGCTAGCACTGTTAGATGGACCCACACCGAAAGTTGGACCCACACCGATCCAGCAGCGAGAATCACAGGCACGGACCAACAAAAGTCCGATTCCCTCCAACGGGGAATCGGCAGACTGAAGGAGCGGGGCTGTAACAATGGCGGTTCCAGTCACGATGCCGGCGCTCGGCGAGAGCGTTGTCGAAGGCACGGTCACCAGATGGCTCAAGCAGGTCGGAGACGCGGTAGCCGTCGACGAGCCGTTGCTGGAGGTCAGTACCGACAAGGTGGACACCGAGATTCCGTCCCCTGTCGCCGGCGTGCTGTTGGAGATCAATGCCCAGGAGGACGACGTCATCGAGGTGGGCGGTCAACTCGCCCTGGTCGGCGAACCCTCGGACGCCACCGGAACCTCCGCGTCGCGAGGCCCAGGCCCTTCCACCTACGCCGCCCCACCTGGCCCAGCGGCGGCCGGCACCAGGTCACCGGAACCACCCGCCGCAGCGGGACCCTCTCCGTCCGCGCCCTCCCCGACCGCGCCCAGTTTCCCGGCTCCACCGACCGGCAGTCCGTTGGGTTCCTTCCCGCCGCCACCTTCCGGTGCGCGACCGGCAACCCCAGCACCACCCGCCGGCTCCGCGCCCCCGCTGAGTCAGCAACCTGCGGCCGCAGCACCAAGTCGGGCCAACCCCGGCCCGTCCTTCACCGGCCCCTCTTTCACCGGCCCGTCGTTCACCGGCCCCTCTTTCCCCGGCTTGGCCACCCCCGGTGTGACGACCCCGGGCGTCGCCGCCGACACCACCCCCGAGGCCCCAGGTCCGCGACCACCCGCCGCTTCAAGCCCGCCTGCCGCCGTCCCACCTGCACCAGCCACGCCCTCCGGAGCCGCCTCGGCTTCAGCCGCAGATGGGGGGACGGAAGTGAAGCTCCCGGCCCTCGGCGAGAGCGTCACCGAGGGCACCGTCACCCGGTGGCTGAAGCAAGTGGGCGACACTGTCGCCGTCGACGAGCCGCTACTTGAGGTCAGCACCGACAAGGTCGACACCGAAATCCCGTCCCCCGTCGCCGGTGTCGTGTCCGAGATTCGGGTCGCCGAGGACGAGGTAGCAGATGTGGGCGCAGTCCTGGCCGTGATCGGCTCTGCTGTCTCCGCACCTGCGCCCGCCGCCTCACCTGAACCTGCGCCTGCCGTCTCACCTGCGCCCGAGCCCAAGCCCGGGCCTGCCCCAACGGCCCCAACGGCCCCAGTGGCCCCATCTGCGGCGCCATCCCCTGCGCCAGCACCGGCGGCGGCCCCCGCGGCGGCCCCAGTCGCCGCTGCGCCGACGTCCTCGACCGGCACCGGTTCGCCGACGGGCGGCGCGTACGTGACGCCGCTGGTGCGGAAGATGGCCAAACAGGGTGACGTCGACCTCGCCGCCGTTGTCGGCACCGGCGTCGGCGGTCGCGTCCGCAAGGAGGACGTCCAGGCCGTCATTGATTCCCGAGCTGCGGCAGCGGCTGCGGCTGTCGCCCCCACCCCCCCGGCGGCGCCCACCGTCACACCTGTTCCGATGCCGCGGCCTGAACCCTCACCCCTGCGCGGCACGACGGAGAAGCTCAGTCGACTCCGTCGAGTGATCGCCGACCGAATGATTGAGTCGCTGCAGGTATCGGCCCAATTGACCTCGGTGGTCGAGGTGGACGTCACTCGCATCGCCCATCTCCGCGCTGCTCACAAGGAGAGTTTCCTGGCGCGGAACGGCGTGAAACTGACCTACATGCCGTTCTTCTGCCTAGCGGCGGTGGAGGCCTTGCAGCAGTTCCCGCAGGTCAACGCCTCACTGGACATGGCGGAGGGAACTGTCACGTACCACGGGTCCGAGCACCTCGGGATCGCAGTCGACTCGCGTCGCGGGCTGCTGGTGCCGGTCATCCAGCACGCCGGAGAGATGGATTTGGTCGGACTCTCCAAGGCGATCGTGGATATCGCCGACCGCACCCGATCAAACCAACTCTCCCCCGACGATCTCTCCGGCGGCACCTTCACCATCACCAATACCGGCAGTCGTGGGGCACTTTTCGATACCCCGATCATCAACCAGCCGCAGGTAGCGATTCTCGGCACCGGAATGGTGGTGAAGCGACCCGTGGTCGTCACTGACGAGCTCGGCGATGACACGATCGCGATCCGATCCATGGTGTACCTGGGGTTGACGTATGACCACCGGTTGGTCGACGGCGCCGACGCGGCCCGGTTCCTCGACTCGCTGAAACGACGCCTTGAGGCGGGACAGTTCGAACAGGACATCACCGGCCAGTAGCGACGCCGGAGTGCTGAACGGGACTCTGTGCGCCAGACTTGACTTATGCAAATAGCGGTCACGGGAGCAAGTGGACTGATCGGCCAGGCCCTCGTCGCGTCCCTACGCACTAGCGACCACAGGGTTGTGACCCTGGTCCGGCGGCCACCTCGGGGTCCCGACGAGGTGCGCTGGGACCCGATGGCGGGCAGCGTGGACGAGGGCCTCAACGGCGTCGATGCTGTCGTCCACCTGGCTGGGGCCGGCGTCGGCGACAAGCGCTGGACCGATTCCTACAAGCGCGAGATCAGGGAAAGCCGGGTACGCGGGACAGCCACCCTCGCCCACACGCTGGCCGCCCTGCCGACTCCTCCCAAGGTTCTGGTCAGCGGCTCGGCCATCGGCTACTACCCCGACTCGCCCTTGCCGGTCACCGAGGACTCACCGGCCGGAGCCGGCTTTCTCTCCCAGGTCGTCGTCGATTGGGAGGCCGCCACCGACCCGGCGGCCGAAGCCGGAATTCGAGTCGTCAAGGCTCGCACGGGCCTGGTGGTGAGCGCGCGCGGCGGCGCCTTCCAGCGTCTGCTGCCGCTGTTCAAGTATGGCCTCGGCGGCCGCATCGGCGACGGTCACCAGTACTGGTCCTTCATCGCGCTCCGCGACGAGATCCGGGCACTCACATTTGCAATCACTAACCAGGAGCTCTCCGGGCCGGTCAACCTGGTCGCTCCACAGGCGATCACGAACCGAGATGTCACGGCCGCGTTGGCAGAGGTGGTCGGGCGGCGGGCGATGCTCCCGGTGCCCGGTTTCGCCCTGAAGGTCGCGCTCGGGCAATTCGCCGACGATATCCTCGGCAGCCAGAACGTGGTGCCGTCACGGTTGAAGGACGCCGGCTTCAAATGGATTGCCCCGGCCATCACCGAAGCACTGGTCGACATGGACTATGCCTGACCTTCAGCTCCGGGCACCCGGGAGCCTCACAGCAGCCAGCCGCCCCAAATGCACAGCATCACCGAACTTGCCGCCGCCAGCCACATCCGTGGCGTCCACGCCCACAGCGGCCGACGACTGCGACGCAGCCACTCCACCAGCGCGGGCGGTTGCGGACTGCCGATGTGAAGCGGTTCGATGTGGCCGACGACACCCGAAAACTCATTGCCGGCCTGACTCGCGGTGGCCGTCGCTGGCGCATGGTGAAAACCATCCTCACCTGCACGCTCTGGGTACCTCGGCCCTGGCCGTTGCCACCCGCCCTGCGGCACAGTCGAGTCCGGCCCGAACACGTCGGGTGGAGGCAGACCCACCCGAGCGGACTGGGCGTGCGGAGGCGGCCACTCGGCCGCGCTGGCGAATCGTGAATTCGGCATGTGTCCATCGTCTCCCGCCACCGTCGATCCCCGCGGATTCCGTCCACAGGCCCAAGTCATGAGCGGCGACGCCGATTTGTCATCCTCCCAAGAGGAATTGCCCGCCGCGGCCGAAGTTGTCGTGGTTGGAGCCGGGTTGGCCGGCCTGGCCGCTGCCGTAAGACTGCACAATCGCGGCTTGCAGGTACAGGTCGTCGATTCGGCCGACGCACCGGGCGGTCGCATCCGAACCGACGTGGTGGACGGCTTCCGATTCGACCGAGGCTTCCAGTTGTACAACCCGGCCTACCCGGAAGGGGCGCGGATGTTCGACTACCCGGGCGCCCGACTCCGGCCCTTTGTGGCGGGGGCAGCGATCGCGCACGGCGGCCGCAGGTACCGGTTGGCCGATCCGAGGCGACGACCTGCGTGGCTTCTCGACTCACTTCGCGCCCCCGTCGGCGGACCGTTGCCGATGGCCAGGTTGGCCGCGTACGCCGCGCGCTGCGCCACCACTGCGCCGACCCGGTTGTCGACCAGGCCGGACACCTCCATCCACGACGTGTTCGTAGGCGACGGCATGTCCGGCGAGTTGGAGCGCAACCTGCTGCAACCCTTCCTTGCCGGAGTGTTCCTGGAGAGGGAACTGGCGACGTCCCGCCGATTCGCCGATCTCATTCTGCGCTCTTTCGTGCGAGGAACTCCCGCCGTCCCAGCCCTGGGGATGCAGCGACTCCCGGAACAACTCGCGTCGCGACTCCCGGTCGACTCCATCTCGCTGAACACCGAGGTGATCCGCGTTGCCCCCGGTCGGGTGGACACCGACCGCGGGACGATTCGCGCAGAACGTGCGGTGGTGGTGGCTGTCGGACCGGCCAGGGTCAATGCCCTGCTACCCGCACTTCCCAGCCCGGTAACCCGATCCTGCACGACCTGGTATCACCGACCCCCGCCCGGAACCGAGTTGTCCGACGGCGACGCCCTCCTCACCCTTGGCTCCGAGGGCGACGGCCCGCTGGTCAATTCGGCCGTGATCACCAACACCGCCCCCGAATACGCTCCCGCCGGGCAAACGCTTGTCTCCAGTACCGCTGTGGGCCTGCACAGTGAGGCCGACGACGCGCTCGTCAGGCGCCAGCTCGCGACCATGTACCTCACCGGCACGAACGACTGGGAGCTCCTCGCCTGCTACCCGATAGCAGCCGCCCTCCCCGCGATGACGCCACCCCTGAATATCAGACAGCCGGTCTCGCTGGGCGAGGGTCTGTTCGTGGCAGGCGACCACCGCGACACAGCCAGCATCCAGGGGGCACTGGTGAGCGGTCGACGCGCGGCCGATGCCGTTCTGGCCGCCTCAGCCTGACCGGCGGTATCGAGTTGGGACACCGACAACGGCGGCGTGTGCGTTGAGTGCGGACATACCGCACTCAACGCACGCGCCGCCGCAATTCGCTATCGCTTGGTCGCCTTACTCCGGATCATCCAGGCCTGACTCTGCTCCGAGCGAGGCTGGGAATCCCCGTCCGCATAGGCGAACGTGTTGTTGTAGGGGTAGTT
>JAUPKM010000454.1 GCA_030837445.1 Actinomycetota bacterium | reverse complement strand
CATCTCCGCGTGGAGTGCGGACGCTGCCGTCAGCGGCGGATCGTTGACCGCAAAGAATGTCTCGTGGAACGGCGCGATCGCCGCCGGCGGCAATACCGCCTTCGGGTTCACCGACACGTCTGCAGCCATGTCGAATCCGGCCAGCTGCTCGGCGAAGGTCAACGGCGCCATCGCAGGTTGCACCATCTCCGTGCGCGGAGTGCCGTCAACCCCGACGCCGACCGCCACCCCGACGGCCACGCCGACGCCGACCGCGACCCCGACGCCGACCGCCACCCCGACGGCCACGCCGACGCCGACCGCCACCGCGACCCCGACGCCGACCGCGACCCCGACGCCGACGCCGACCCCAACTTCCAGCCCCAGCTCGCCTGGGGCGCCGAAGCCGCCGGCCGGCAAGAAGACAGTCGCGTACTACACGGCGTGGGCTACCTACGAGCGCAACTACCAGGTCAGCCAAATGCCAGGTGGCCAGTTGTCGCACATCAACTACGCCTTCGCCAACGTGGCAAACGGGCAGTGCGCGCTGGGTGACCCCTATGCCGATACCGACAAGTTCTTCCCAGGGGACAGCTGGGACGCGGGAGCCAAGCGCGGCAACTTCAATCAACTCAATAAGCTGAAGGCATCGAACCCAGGCCTGAAGACCCTGATCTCCGTCGGAGGTTGGACCTGGTCAGCCAACTTCTCAGCGGCGGCAGCTACATCTCAATCCCGCGACACCTTTGCCAAGTCGTGCGTGAAGTTCATGAAGGACAACGGGTTCAACGGAATCGACATCGACTGGGAGTACCCGGTCTCCGGCGGGCTGCAGCCAGGCACAGCAGCTGATAAGCACAACTACACGTTGCTGCTGCAGGCGCTGCGTTCCGAGCTCGACCGGCAAGGCACGTTGGACGGTGGCCAGCACTACCTGTTGACGATCGCGGCACCGGCCGGACCCGCCACTCAGGAGAACCTTGAGGCCGCCTCAATCGCCAACATCGTCGACTGGATCAACGTGATGGCGTACGACTTCCACGGCATCTGGGAGCCGAAGACGGGCCACAACGCCGGTCTGCAGGCAACGCCGGGAGATCCCGGCCCGGTGGGGCTCAATGCGGCCGCGTCCGTGGATCGCTACCTGAACTCGGGTGTCAGTGCACAGAAGCTGGTGCTTGGGGTGCCGTTCTACGGCCGATCGTTCGCCGGCGTGGAAGCCGCCAACGGCGGTCTCTTCCAGGCCCACAAGGGTGAGGGTCCGGGGACGTGGGAGAAGGGCTTCCTGAACTACTCCGACATCGCTGCCAACTACCTTTCGAGGTACGTGCGCTACTGGGACAACGATGCCAAGGTCCCGTATCTGTACGACGCGGCCAGCAAGAGCTTCATCAGCTACGACGACCCTGCCTCGATGAAGGCGAAGGCCGAGTACATCAAGGCCAAGGGACTTGGTGGCGGGATGTTCTGGGAGATCTCGGGCGACACCACCGACTACGCGCTGCTGGACTCACTCAACAGCGGGATGTAGTAGCGCACGATCCCCCGGTCAGCCACAGCGGCCCGGTCCCTACCCTGGGGGCCGGGCCGCTGTGCTGCGCCTCGACGACTCGCGCACCACTAGTCGATGACTGGCCCGAATTTCGGACGGCCACTCATCGGTGGTCAGCCCGTGCACCAGCGCGGCCGCAACCAATTTGCCGTTCTCAATGCCGCACATCGACATCACCGTGGCAGGCGGGGTCATCATCGCCTCCGCAGCGCCGTCACCGAAGCCGGCTATCAATACATCCTCGGGCACAGCCTTACCTGCCCGACGGGCGCCGGCGAGCAGGCTCGGGCACTCACCCACCAGCGAAAAGACCGCATCGACACCCTGGTCGCCGATCAATTCTGACGCCAGGTCCGCAATCTGGCGAGGCTCGCCGCGCGAGGGACACACAATCGGGTCTCGTCCGTTGGCGATGCACCAATTGCGGTAGGCGTCGGTGATCTCCTCTCCCCAGGTTGTGGGGCCGTCGCGGGGAATCAGCGCGGGACGTTGCGCACCCTCGGCAATGAAATGGTCCATCACTTCGGCGAGCAGGGCCGGGAAGTCATGTCGTACCCACACTGACGGTCCATTGTGGTTGAGAGTTCCAGCCGAATGGAAAACGGGCAGGCCGAACGCGAAGCCGTCGGGCAGGGTGACCACCGGCTCCACCGTCACGATCTGGATCGCTGAAATGGGCAGGTTGCCCATGACCTCCAACCGAGGCAGCGTGACCTGATAGACAGGAACGCCCGACAGCGACAGTTCCTCCATAACCGAGAGGAGGTACCGCATGGTGAGTGCTTCGGCCAACCGCGAGTCCAAGGCGTATGCCTTGGGGTCCACGATCAGACCAACGGCCGGGGTGTGTCCGGTCCGCAATGTGCGGGCGACTGCATCCGGGCGAAATCCGAGTTCACGGGCCGCAGCCAGCACACGTTCACGAGTCGCCTGCGAAACGCCCGGTCTGCCATTCAGGGCGGCTGAAGCGGTGGATTTCGCGACGCCGGCGCGCCGTGCGACCCGGTGGAGTCGCACGGTTCGCCGTACACCTGAAGCCGGACTGTCAGAGTCCCCGGGCATCCGATCCACCCACCATCGCGTTGGTCATCCGGTAACGCTAGGGGTAACACCCGTCGATGCCAAGGTTCGCGCGGAGAACGCGCGTGAGTGTTGTGCGGATCAGAGGTGAAGGTCCCGGTGCGTGTGCGCGTTGAAGTCCGGCTCGGCTGGCTCGTAGGACGTGTCCAGCAGCGGTGACGACAGCAGGTAGTCGGCGGTGGCCCGGTTGCACGCGATTGGGATATTCCAGACCGCCGCGATCCGCAGCAGCGCCTTCACATCAGTGTCGTGAGCCTGAGTGGACAACGGATCCCAGAAGAACACGATCAGGTCAACCTGATCCTCCGCGATCCGGGCCCCCAACTGTTGGTCGCCGCCGAGCGGACCTGACAGCAGGCACTCCACGTCGGTGCCGAGTCGCTCCGCCAACAGGGCGCCGGTGGTGCCGGTGGCGATCAGGTGATGGGCGCGCAACACGTCGGCGTTGAACTCCGCCCAAGAAAGCAGGTCAGCCTTGCGTTCGTCATGGGCGACTAGCGCGATCGTGCTTCGCCCGTCCTTGGTTGTTTGGTCATGGTCAGTGGTCACAATGGTCTCCTCTGCCGCAAGTGCCCAAGCCACGGTGGCTGGCACAATCCGGCAAAGTCTCCCTACCCACACCCGCCTGCACCTGATACCGCCACTGACGGTGGCGCCGATCACACTGCCCAAATAGCGGCGCCGTCAGCAGGTCGTGGCGGCCGGGGCGGTGGTGACGCGCTGATCAACCCATTGCGCCACGTCGGTCAGGAGTTGCTGTCCACTCTCAAAGGAGCCGTCCCCGGGGCGCGCCGTGATCGCCACGGCGTAGTCGTTGCCGTCACCTGCCCGCAGCACCCCCAACTGCCGGACGAGGTACTGGCCGTCCGGATCCGGCCCCCAACCGCCTTTGAAGGCGGGCGAACCCGCATCGGCAAGCCCCCACCGCTGATCCTCGACGACATTCCCGAGGTCCTCGACCAAGAAGTCCGTTGCCGCGGCGGGCAGCACGCAGCCACGGACCAACGCCGCCACGAACCGCGCCTGCTCGTCCACCCTCCACAGTGTCTGGCCGTAGGTCGAGTAGGAGTCGCGCCCCACCGTGGAGATGACCGTGTCGGTGTCACCAGCGCTGCGCAGCAGGTCGGCCATCGCATCGGCCGCCCCTTGCAGTCCGCCATGGCTATCCTCCAGTTGGCGGTGCAGCGCGGCCGCGGCCTCGTTGTCCGACGCAGACAGGGAGCGCTCGATCAGGTCCACCTGATCAGCTGTCAAGCCTTCGGGCCCACCGGCATCTTTCAGGGTCTGCGCCACGATCAGCACCTTCGCGGTGGACCAGGCATATGGGCTCCGGGTGTCACCGGTCGCGGAGATCGGCTCGCCGTCCAGCGGCGCCACCGCGACGGCAGCGGTGTCCCCAAAGCGTTCCGCGAACTGCGCCAGATCAGCCGCGGTCAGCAGTTGGCCGACACCGACGTTGGGCGCGTTCAAGGCTGATGTGCCGCCATCTGGGGGCACCGTCACGGTCGCCGCCGGCGGCGTGATGGTGACGGTCTCGGTGGCGCGCACGGACGTCGGTTGCGGGTGCGCCTGGGTTGGCGCCGCGGCCGAGAGGGTATCGGTCGACCCAGCCGAGGGCACGGCCTGCTGGCCGCAACCGGTCAGCAGGGCCATCGCCGCGGCCGTAGTCACCAGCGCTGCGGGACCCCAACGGTGTGCGGGCCACTGCCTCGAGAGATCTCGCCTGCGGCGGGGCACGGCTGACCGGTAACCCGTCTGCCCTCGCGACTGTCGCATGCCCCAATCGTAGGTGGCAGACTGGAAACACCCGGTGCGGGTTGTCCACCCTGACCGGACCCGGGAGGGGGCGACACATGATGCACTACTGCACGAACTGCGGCCAGCCTGTTGACGGGGCCAAGTTCTGTCCAAGTTGTGGCACGGCGGTCGCCGCTGCAGCCGACTCGGGCGCGGACGACTCGGCCACCGACACCACCACCGTCATCCCGGGAATCGACGACCTGCGAGTTGGGGCATCGGTCGCCGGCGATGCGGCGGCGCCCACCGCCGCCCCCCTTCCAATCACCACCCCGCCCGCCGCACCTCCCCCGGGCAGGACCGGACCCAGCCGCACCTTCCTGCTCGTCGCCGTAATCGCGCTGGCCGTCATCCTGGCGGGAGTCATCGGCTACCTCTTCACCGGCGCCAGCGGCCAGCAGGCCCGCACGTCAGCCACCCCAAGCACAATCGCGACCCCGACTCCCACGCCCACGCCCACGCCGCCGAAACCGGCAGTCACCGTCACTAAAGCGGCACCACAACCGACGGTGACGGTCACCCAGCCCGTTCCGGTGGTACCGCAGAATGACGGCAACGACGGCAACGACGGAAGCGAAGGAATCACCAGGGAGGGCACCGACTGTGGCAGCGGCGTGCGCGCCGCCGGCCCGACAAGCTGCCAATTCGCGCTGGCCGTTCGCGATGCCTACGTCTACAGCGGAAGCTCGTCCTACCTGTCCGGGGTCTACAGCCCGGTCACCGGCCAGACCTACGATATGTACTGCAACAGCAGCGACTACCCGATCCGCTGCACTGGCGGAAACGACGCCATGGTGCTGATCTACTGACCCCCCGCCCGTTCGGTGTGCAGCTCCCGAGCTGCTGACTGCACCTGCTGGAGGGTCGGCAGGTCCGGTCGGCAGAGGACGACGACCTCGTTTGCTCCAAGAACGTATCCGGGACCGCCAGCTGGCGGGTCTGCCGTCACAAGCACGGCGTCCACGCCGTGCTTCGAGATAGTCACTGCGGACAGGATTTCGCTACCCGCTGTTCCCTGCCCAGCCGGCAGTTCGACGAGCTGCGTGCCCGCCGGACCGGAACGGCGTCCGGGATCGCACGCCACCAGTGCGAAGGCGGCCGCCGTGCCGAGTCCACTCGCAATCGTGGTGTGGTCGGCCTCCAACAGCGCCGCGACCATGGTCGTTGCCGAATCCTCGGACACCAACTCCACCTGCACCGATTCCACGTTCTGAACGGCGGACCTCACCGCCACCTTCACTTCTCGGGCACAGGCCTCCGCATCTCGGAGGTCGGCGCTCTGCGGGACCAAAGTCACCTGCAGGAACCGGTAGCTGCCAGAGTTGCGTCCATCGACGGCCAGCACGCGCCTGACCCTCGGATCAGCCAGGGCCGTGGCCGTCGCCAGGTCGATGATCTCCTGCTCAATCGAGGCATCGAGCAGGACCTTGACCGCGCTCAGCAGGAGCTGCACTCCCGACCACGCCAGGATCGCGGCTATCGCCAACGCCATCAGCGAATCGACGTACGGGACACCCAACGCGTTCAGTCCGAGCCCGACCACCACACCTGCGCTGGCGATTGCGTCCGTCCAGGAGTGGCGCGAATCGGCCAGTAGACTCGGCGAGTTCTCCCGCCGCCCGACTCGGCCCTTGTTCCAAGCCAACAGCCCGGTCACCACGGCGACGACGGCCATTGTCGCCATCGCGACCCAGGGTTTGCTGACCGTCTCCTGGGCGCTCACGAGGTTGTCGATGGATTCCCGGGCCAGAGCATAGGCGCTGAACAGGATCAGTGCCGCGATCGCGATAGTTACCAGGTTCTCGATCTTGTACAGCCCGTAAGGGAAGTCCTTGCTTCGACGCTTGGACAACTTCAGGCCGATCATCACCGCGATCGAGGTGATGATGTCGACGCAGGTGTCGATTCCCTCGGCCAACACCGAGACGCTGCCGGAGAGGAAGGCGACCGAAATCATCCCCGCCGCCATAAACACCGAGGCGACGACAGCGATCGCCTCCGCACGCTCGGTCGGCTCCATCCTTGCCAGGAAGGTCATGTCGTCGCCTTGATCCCCGCCGCCACCTGTGCCAACTCTGCCATCGCACTCGGCAGGGACTCGGCCGACGGCCTCAGCTCGACGGCGACCGCGTAGGCCCTTAGAGTCTCGCGGACCTCGTCGTCGAAAAGGTCCTCTCGCAGCAGCAGTACGTCCACCTCGCGTCGCCCCAGCAGTACCGCCAGGTAGACCCCCGCCCCCGACTCACGCGCCACCGCCGGGTTCGACACGAATTCTGGACTCGCCACGGCGCGACCCTGCTCGAACTCCACGATGGCCACGTTCGGCGCTGCCTGGAATCGCCGGGCGACAGTCGTGTGGTCCGATTCCAACGGGACCGCCACGGTCAGTCTCCCGGTCGCGGCACTGAACTCGATCCCAACACTGTCGACCTCCTCGAATGCTGCTTTCACTCTGCGCTGGAGGTCTGCTGCGACGGTGTTTGCCCCGGCAAGATTCGCCACGGTCGGTTCCACCACGAGGTGCAGGAACACGAAGGATCCCGAGTTGCGGCCGTCGACGCTAAGCACCTTTCTGATGCCGGGGTCGGCTTCGGCGATTCGCCTGACTCCGGTCAAGACGTCGCGATTCACCGAGGCGTCCAGCAGCACCCTCAATGCTCCCTGCAGAATTCGAATCCCGATGACTGCCAGAAAGCCGGTCACGATCAGCCCTGCGATCGCATCGACCCTCGGAACCCCTGCAATATCCAGGGCCAGTGCAACGCCGATCACCACCAGCGCCCCCACATCGGCAAACGAGAAGTAGGCGTCGGCTGCGAGGCTCGGGCATCCCTCGGCGCGGCTGATGCGCCTCTTGTAGTACCCCATCACACCGCCCAATAGAGCCGCCGCCAAAAAGAAGGGCAGGGCGTATTTGGGGTCCTTGGCAAAGATGAACGTTCCATCGAGGTGGGCGATGGACACAACGGCAAGTTCGTAGCCCAGAACGAGGACGATGACGCCAGCGCATGCGGCGAATAGGTTCTCCAGTTTGTAGAGGCCGAACGGGAAAGTCGACGTGTGCTGTCGCGAGAGCCTGATTCCGACCACGATCAGACCGGCCATCAACCCCCGCCCCAGCGCCATCACGCCGCCGCCGGTCATGGTGGCCGCACCCAACGATGTCCCCCAGACTATGAGGACGACCCCGAACACGCTGGATACCACTGCGGCGACGCTGGCCATCCGCAGACTTCCTGCCAACCGGTGTGTCACCGGCTTTACGGTGCGCACGTCACCTCCCGGCTCGGCTGACCACTCTGACCATGCGGACCCTCACGCAGGGCGACTGGCGTTCCTCCATTGACGAATATAGACCCGGCGGCGGAGCAGTCCCAGGGGCATCTTTGGTCGACGCTGGGACAGTGGCGCACCGCGCTGGTTCACTGGCCAGGTGAGGCGAGCGGCGACAACGTTGTCGGTTGTCTGCCTCGTGCAGGCCGTGTTGGCCATCGACTCCACGGGTACCGACGTCGCTATCCCCGATCTCAGCCGCGATCTCGACGCCAACGTCTCCGGCATCTACTGGGTGAAGTGCGCCTACGCCCTGGGAATCATGGCCACAGTGCCCATCTACGGCGCCCTCGGTGGCCGCTTCGGACGTAAGCGCTGGTTCCTGACGGGGCTGGCAATCTTCACCATCGGCTCCGCCTTGAGCGCGCTCTCGAACGACCTCTCCACCCTGATTGCCGCACGAGCCCTGCAGGGAGCGGGTGGCGGGGCGCTGCTCGCACTGGGACTCTCGCTGCTGGCCACTGCGTTCTCCGGTCGCGCCCTGGTGCGGGCCACCGGGATCTGGGCCATCGCGGGCTCGGTCGGGTTCTGCCTGGGACCTATCGTGGCCGGCATCATTGTGCAGTCCGAAGGTTGGCAGTGGATCTTCTGGGTAAATGTGCCGCTCTGCCTGGTCGCCGGGGTCGTGGGTGCCGTCGCCATCCGAGAGGGTCACGACAGCCCCGAGAATGTGCTGGACCCGCTCGGCCAGTTGATCCTCGGCGCCACGCTGGCCTTGATCGTGCTGCTCACTTCCGGGCTGACGATGGTGGTCACGGAGGATGACCGGCGGATCATTGGAATGTGCCTGGTCGGGCTGATCGCCCTGCTCCTCGCAGTCATGCTGCTGCGGTCGCGGAATCGAGCGCGACCGGGGCAGGTGTTGCCCGGCACGCTCATGCAGGGTCCCTTCCTGGTTGCCCTGATCGTTGGTCTGGTCGCAAATTTCGCGCTGATCACGTCGTTGTACTACCAATCCCAACTGGTCCAGGAGACACGTGGTTTCGACCCCGTCGAGGCCGGCCTGCTGTATGCGCCGCTGGCGATAGCCGTTGCCGTGTCGGGACTGTCGGTGGGTCGCGTCGTGCAACGGTTGGGTTACCGGTTGACGATCTCTGCTGGGCTGGTGACGGCGGCCTGCGGCGCGACAGTGATAGCCGTCGTCGCGGCCGGAGCGAGCACGGCCTGGCTGCTGGTCGGCAACTTCCTGATCGGTGCCGGTGCCGGTGCAGCGATCCCCGCCAACTCGGCCGTGGGCCTCGGCGTGCCGGCTCGGTCCGCGGCCGCCGCCGCCTCCACAATGCTGGCTGTCGGCCGACAACTTGGCACCACGGTCGGATTGACGATGGTCGTTGGTGTGGCAGTGGTCGCAACTGATTCGGCTTGGGCCAACTTCGCCTCCCGGTTGCCGGCGGATACGCAAAGTTCAGCCATAGAGGCCGTTCGGGTCGGACATCTCGCCGAGGTCGCCGAGGTCGGCGGCCCGCTGGCGGCCACAGCGGCCGCGCGCAGTTTCGAACTAGGGGTGATGTGGGCGTACCTCGCCACGGCGCTCGCTTTGCTGGTCACCGCCGCCTACACTCTCCGAGGATTGCGGGGCGTCGACGCCCGGCTGGAGGTGGCAGATGAACCCAGTTGTGAACCCAGTTGATGTAGGTCCAACCCGGGTCCATCCCGCGGCCCGGGAGTCTGACAGCGTGCTGGCGCGCATCCGCGCCAGCGATGCCCTCCAAGAGCTGGCTCTGTCCGCACTCACCTCGTGCTGGACCGACACCCATTTGCCCGCGGACCTCCTGCCCCAGTTGCTCCAGGAAGCATTGCTGGAGCCCGATTCGGAGGCAGCCGCCACCGCGATCGCCGAAAGGCTGTCGGGACCAGCCGCGCCGGCGCAATTCCGCGCACGATACGAGCGGGCTCGGTCTCGAAAGTTCGGTGCATTTGCCCGGCTACTGGATCCGTGGCTAGGCCGGGGAACTGTGGTCGACCTGGGCGCGGGTGGAACGGATCTACTCGATGCCCTGGCCACCGACGCGACTCTAATCGCCGTCGACATCGAACTGTCGGATCCGCGTCCGGGTTCACGGGCAGCCCTGCTCACCCAAATCCGACCGGACCGGATTCCGCTCGCGGACGACAGCGCGGACACGATTATCGCAACGGGAGTGCTGCACCACATCGACGCCGATGTACGTCGGCGCCTGCTGGCAGACACGGCTCGGGTGCTCGGACCAGGCGGGCGACTGCTGCTCCTGGAAGAGACGTTCCCGGACCCTATCGGCGCAACTGCCGGTCTCGACGGTGGACCGCCCATGGCCGAGTACCTCGACGGTGACCCAGTCGACTTGTCGGCCGCGGACACGCTGTTCCGGGCCCTCGACCTCGCCGACCGGATGACCTTCCTCTCTTTCACCGACTGGTGGGGGAATCGGGTCATGAAGGGAAGCCTGGCAATACCGCTGCCCTACTCATTCCTGACAAGTGAGCAGTGGCGGCACGAACTGGCCGCGGCGAAACTTGTTGTGACCGACACGCAGAACCTCGGCCTCTGCTCGGGCGGTGGCCACATGGCGTCACCTCGAATGCTGTTCGTCTGCTCGTCCGAGTAGCGGCCATGACGGGCAACGTCTGGCTGACCGACGACGAGAAGGTAGCGATCCAACGGGACGTGTTGGACACGTTCGGTCCCTGTCCCGGCGGGGTCAGGGGACTTCGGGAATGGCTGGACCTGTCAGCCGCGCCACAGGTGAGTCCAGCGGACGTGTACGACCTCACGACCGCCGAATTCGACCTGCCCCCCAGCCCCGCGGTCCGTAGCCTGGCGGTGTGCGGCACCTATCGGAGCGGGTCCTCACTTGTCGCCGAGACACTGCATACGGCCGGTGGCTACGGAATCCCGCTGGAGTACTTCCAGTCGGGTGCACCGGAGCGTCGCTTCAGTCGGTGGCTGACCGGACCACTTCCCTATCGAGACCAGGTGATCGCGGCACGAACCGATCCGACCGGCGTCTTTGGCGTCAAACTCTTCTGGCCCGATCTGAGGACTCTCACAGGCGTACCGAACCTGGCACCGGAGGCGGCCGCCGGCGTCATCGGCCGCGCCCTACCGTCCCCCCTTTTCGTCTGGCTCCGGCGCCGAGACACGGTGGCGCAGGCGCTTTCCACCCTTCGCGCCCTCAACTCCGGCCGGTGGCGCTCGATCGCCGGTCGCCAGTCTTTGCAGCCTCGAAACGCAGACGCCGTTGCGTCGCCACCCGACCGCACCGAACGGGCGAGAGACGAAGGTGAGTCCTGCTACGACTTCGTCCGTCTGTACCGACTCGTCGGGATGTATCTGCACCAGGACGCGCTGTGGGCCAACTGCTTCGCTACGGCCAGCACCCCACCCCTGACGGTGTGGTACGAGGATGTCGCCGTCGACCCGGCCCGGACGCTAGCCGACTTGACCGTGCAACTCGCCAGCGACGGTATGCACCCCCGCGAGTTCGGCCCCTATCCGATTCGCCTGCGAAAGCAGGCACCCGCGTCGGCCGAGCTGGCGGTGAGGAGATTTCTGGTCGAGTTTCGCGAGGGTCGCAGCAATGGACATCTTGACTGAAGTTGACCGAAAGGGCCGGTGAGCAGGGATCCCCGCCAACACCTGCCACTGCCTTCAGGACCGACACGCCGCCACCCTGCGGACCAGTCCCCGCCGGTACCCTGAAGACCGTGCGCGACAACCTGGACGTCAACGAGTCCACGGCCGAGCGTGCGGCGCCCCCCGACTCGGAGCTGCGAGACAGACGCAACCTGATCCGGCTTTTCGCAGTCCTGTTGGTCATCTGGTGTGGTCTGTCACTGGCCGCCATCACGACCTCCTCCATCAGCTCCTTCGCGAGCAAAGGCTCCACCGAAGGAGGCGTAATCTTTGGCGCCCCGCGTGCCATCCGAAGCGATGAATATGCGCGCTCAACCCCGTTGCAGCTCGGTGTCGAAGCGGTGGGTTCGACCCGGTTCGTCACCCCGCTGACCAATTCACCCTTCTTGATCTCGAACATCCCGTCCGGCCCTCTGCTCGAGAATCTGGTCTATCCGGAGAAGGCGATTTTGCAGCTGGGGCCATGGCTGCCCGACGGACAGTTGTTTGCCGCCTCATTCTGGGCGATACCGCTGCTGGTTGTGGCCCTGGTGCCGCTGGTGCTGGTGCTGTGGGGTGCACGATTCTGGCCTGCATTGCTGGCGGCCGCAGCAGTGGTGTTGTCGCCCTGCGTTGCCTGGTGGTCAATGTTGCCGCTGGTCGCACTGGTTCCGGGGCTGGCGGTGTCCGCGTGCCTGTTGCTGGGTTCCCGGGTCACGGGCCCGCGGCGGTGGTTGTGGTGGCCGCTGCTGACTGCTGTCGGCGCACTCGCCTGTACCCGAATTCCGTTCAGCTATGCCCCCTGGTCATTGCCGCTTGCTGCTGCGGTCATCGCCATCACCGCGGTCACACTTTTCTGCGACAGGGAACGCAGGCGGGTGGGCGTCCTACTACTGCTCGCCACAGGCGCGTTGGCGGCCGTCGTCACCTTGCTGATTCTGTGGCAGAACGCGGCGGCCTTCGAAGCCATCCAGCAGAGTCTCTACCCGGGCCAGCGGCGCAGTAGCGGTGAGAATCTGGGACTGGCACGTGTCTTCGCCGCACCGTTTGAGGGCTGGATGCAGGATCCACCGAATCCCGCGGGCGGCAACCCCTCGGAGTTCTCGTCGAGTTGGACCTTCCTCGCTGTCGCGCTGTTCGGGCTGGCCATTGCCACCTGGCGTCGGTCAACCAGAGCGGAGCGCGTCCAGACTTCGGTGTTCCTTGCCATCACCGCGCTCGGTCTTTCCTGGATTCTGATCGACTGGCCAGCAGTCATCGGCACCAGAGTCCCGCTACTGAGTCTCGTGCCTCCGTTGCGGATGCAGGCCATCCTCGGCCTTTTCATCACACTGGGGGTGGCCACCTTGCTCTCGAGGTATCCGGTGCGGTGGCCCACCGCGACAACCATCGCAGTGGCGAGTGCGGCCCTGCTGGTAGTTGTCGGCCTGCTGATTTCCGACCAGTACCTGAAAACACTTCCGGCGCTGGTGGTCCTTCTTGTTGCGGGCACGGCTGGCGCGGTGCTCTGGCTGTTGTTCAACTCGAACCCGAAGGTCGCCGCCGGCGGAGGTGTGTTGGCTGTGGTCGCAATGGCTGCGACGGTCGTCTTCGTGAATCCGCTGCAGCAGGGCCTTGGGCCGCTGCGCAACAGTGCGGCTGCCGCCATGGTGTCCGGCCTCGCGGGCGACAAGCAGCCGAGCAACGGACTGTGGGCCGCACACGACCTCATGGTCAACCCACTGCTCGCCGCCAACGGTGTTCCGATGTTGTCCGGAGACCAATGGTCCGGGCCGTCCAGTGGCTGGCGAGTGTTGGACCCGTCCGGCCGCTATGAGGAGGCCTGGAATCGCGCGGCCGCCTGGATCACCTTCGAATGGGACACCGAACTCCGGGCGCCGGTCATCACCGCCCCGGCGGCCGACGCAATCGTGGTCCGGATATCCCCGTGCGATCCTTCGCTGTCAGCCCTCAACTTGAAGCACCTGCTCAGTGGCCAGCCGTTGCAGGCCACCTGTTTGACCGAGCAAGGACGGACGACCTGGGCGAGCGAGGATCTCTGGGTTTACGAGCGCCGCTAGCCCAGATCCACCGCTGGTAGTGCGCTACCCATCTGCCCTGGCTTGTCGCCCCTGTTCACGGTATTCCCGATCCCAAGCTGGCCGGTCTCGTTCTTACCCCAGCATTTGAGGCCCCGGGTGCTGTCCAGAATGGCGCAGGATTGCCACCCTCCCGCGCCGATAGCCAAGATGTCCTTGACCTTGTCCAGGCTGACGGCCGGTAGCGCATCGCCCATCTCACCTGCCGCGTCTCCGCGGTTCGTGGTGTTGCCCAGGCCCAGCTGACCCTGGTCATTGCCGCCGAAGCACTTCACGGCTTCCTTCTTCTTACCGCCGATGCCGAGTAGCGCGCAGGTTTGAAAGCCGCCCGCGACCACATCATTGACCTCGGTGGTCGTGGCTGTTCCGAGCGCGATCGCCGGCAGGGCGTCGCCGAGTTCGTTCGGCTGGTCGCCTCGGTTCCGGGTGTCACCCTGACCGAGTTGGCCCTGCTCGTTGTCCCCCCAACACTTCACTGTGTTGTTGTCTCGCTTGCGATCGGCGGGCTGGTCGATCTGAGCGCAGACATGGCCACCGCCCGCGGACACGTCCTCAGCTTCTGCCGGCATCCCCTTCGCATCGGTCCCGAGCGGAACAGCCTTCAGGTTGTCGCCCATCTGAGAAGGTTGCGTGCCCTGGTTGACGGTCGTGCCGACCCCGAGTTGTCCGTAGTTGTTGAACCCCCAGCACTTGACGGACCTGTTGTCGAGCACGGCGCAGTTGAAGTACCAGCCGGCACTGATTGTTGTCGCCGAACGACCGCTGCCCAGCTTGACCGCGGGCAGATTGTCTCCCATCTGGCTGGCGTTGATACCCATCGTGGTCGTCGTGCCCAAGCCGAGCTCGCCACGGGCGTTGTATCCCCAGCATTTGACCGATCCGCTCTGCAGCACGGCGCAGGTGTGCTGCTTGCCTGCGGTTACGGCCAGCGCCGTCATTCCAACACCGAGATT
>JAUPKM010000453.1 GCA_030837445.1 Actinomycetota bacterium | reverse complement strand
TCGGCGATGATGCTTTTGGTGTGAATGTAGAGCGGCTTACCGTCGCCGTTGGGATCCGCCGCCGAGTACACCAGTTTCACTCCTGCGGCGGTCAGCACCGCCACAGCCTCACTGTCGACGCCGCCATCGTTGCTGATGATCCGGACTGTCAGGCCGTCCTGGGCTCGCTGGACCAGCGGGTCGAACAGGATCGCCGGCAGCGGCAGTTCCTGGACATATAGATCCAGCGAGTTCTGACTCTCGGCGATCAGCTGCAGTAGGGCGGAAGTGGAATTCCCAGGGTTGGTGAACGAGCGTTGGCTGGGTGACCAGAGCAGGTTGGGTCTGGTGCTGGCCGGCCACTGCTGATAGGGGGGCCAGTCCGAATTGAAGTACGTGCTGATCTCGGCGACGTCTGCGGGGTTGGTGACCAGCACGGCCATCCCGCGGGTCTCGCCTTCCTTCGGGTAGGCGGGGTCGTGACCGAAGTAGCCCAGCGCCAGGTTGAAGTCGGCCACCAACGCTCGGGCGTCAGGTGTACCGGCATCGACCAGGATTGCCTTCTCGTGGGAGTAACTGAACTGCGGGCGACTCAACTGGGCGTCCAGGCCCAATGCCCGGAGTTTGGCGACCTTGTCGGGGCTCGGTTGCGGTCCCGAGAGTGGGAATTGCGTCCGTGAGATCAGCACGCGGACCTTGACGCCCCGGTCCTGCGCTGCCAGCAGGGCGCGGGTGATCGGGCCATAGCCCGGATCCAGGTCGTACACGCTGATGTCGATCGAGTCCGTGGCGGAATTCAGCAACGAGATCACGGGGGCCACGCCGGCGTCAGGCTCGATCATCGCCAACTTGGCATTGCTTAGCCGGGCTCCGCCGGGGAACTCCGACGTGGCTGGGCTCGGCTGCCGCGATCGCCCTGCTTCGGTCGTCCCAGTCGCGGTGGACTGTGAGGTCGCGGCGCAGCCTGCGAGCGTGACTACCGCGAGCAGGCCCAGCGCTACGCCACGGCGTGGGGATCCGGGCGTTGCGCGAAGCCGGCTTGACGGTGACCTACACATCTATGGCACCTCTCACTCAGCCCGTGCTCGATGGGTTGGCTGACGTCGATCCAGTCGGAGTGGCCGAGGTGGATGCCGAGGTGGCCGCGGAACTGGTCGCAGATGGGGAGGGTGATGCCTGAGTCTTGGTGCTCCGAGTGAAGTCGGTGTCGAAAGTCTGCTGGATCGTCGCCACGCTGCTGCTGTCGGTCACCAGGGTGCCCAATTCCAGGATCGCCT
Organism: Actinomycetota bacterium; assembly: GCA_030837445.1. Lineage (GTDB taxonomy): Bacteria > Actinomycetota > Actinomycetes > S36-B12 > UBA10799 > JACJWR01. The sequence goes on along the minus strand of JAUPKM010000453.1, from coordinate 4,196 downwards.
CGAGGGACTCGTTGAGGAACTGGTTCTGGGAGCCCACAAACGCCCTCGCCTCCGGACGGCCACCGTCGGCGACCACCGTCTTGGCATGGACGAACATGGTTGCCGAGGGATCGATCGTGTTGGTCGGGTCGAACACGATATCCACTCCGGCGTCGCGCAACTGCTTCACCGTTTCCGGACTCTGACCGCTGGAATTGGCCACAATCCGTACTTTCACACCGGCCTTGGCGCGGTCGATAACGTCGGGCAACATGAAGGAGGTCGGCTCGATGTACTCCGCGTAGATGTCCAGGGTCTTTGTCGCGCCGGACATCAGGCTCCGCAGCGCTGCCACGGAGTTTCCGACCGGGCTGAACTGCACTCCGCTCGGGCTCCAGACCAGACTCGCACGATTGGACACCGGCCACGGCGAGTAGTCCGGCCAGTTGGCGTTGAAGTAGGCCGCGATCATGGCCACGTCGGCCGGGTTTGAGTCGATCACCGCGAACCCGCGGGCGCCGACCGGTCCGTACTGGCTCGGCCCGAAGTAGCTGCTCTGCAGATTCCAGTCGGCGACCATCGCCTTGGCCTGGGGGGTGCCCGCGTCGATCACGATTGACTTCTCATGCCCATAGTGGAACTCGGGGCGACTGAGGGCTGCCTGGATTCCCTTCGCCTTCAGCTGCGCGATTGTGGCCAACTGGCTGCTGTTGCCCGCCGGCGGGTTGGGCGCCCCGACGAGCTGCCTGGAGATCGACACCCGAACTGGCTTACCGGCTTTGGCGGCTGCGGCGAGGGCATCGACAACGGCATTGAAATTGGAGTCGATCCGGTAGATGGACACGTCCACCGACTTGGTCGCCGACGAGATGAACTCCGCCACCGGGGTGGGGCCGTCGTTGGGTTGGATGTTGCTCAACACGATGTCGCCCGATGGAGTCGTCACCGCGCCACTGGGAGGTGTGTAGGTCGCTGTCGGCATCTCATCTGAGGGGAGCGGTGACGCTGAGCCGCCGGTCGTGGCGGAAGATGAGCACCCGGCGGCCACGAAAACCACTGCGGTCAGGGTGGCGGCCAAGTGCGCGCTGCGAGGGAACATAGCCGCAGGCTACCCGGGGCGGAAGTGAAGCAGGCGGGAAACCTCGCTCGCCTTCCTTCCTGAGCGGCTTGACACGTACGATGAGCGGACTCTGCACGCTTGTCCATTTCTGCGCGCCGGACCAACGCTCAATCCGCAGCTAACGCCGCACGAATCTCCGAGGGACGAATAGATGTCATTAGGCTCCGCAGCACCATCGAACGGAACAGTCCGGCGCTCCCGCAGACGCAGCACCCTGATGATGGGACTGACGAGTGCCGCCGTCGTCGCAGGCACCTTGCTCCCAGGTGCCGCCGCGGCAGCCTCGAGCGCCTCCGGGCCAGCTCTTCCCACCGTTCCTGAACCGGTCGTACCCGGGGCTGGTGCAGCCAGTGTGCGAGGCGAGATCAGTGGCCGCACCACCGTGCGGGTGGCGACCCCGGTGCCCGGCCAGACCACGATCCTGCGCCTGATCGTGGCGTCGGCCAGCACTCCGAAGATCGCAGTCGCCGCGGCAGTGCCGAGTGCGGGCACTCGGGCCGTCACCGCAGTGGGCGGAGCCAAACTCCTGCCGAATCGGCGCGCCGCCGGCGCGGGAACCTACGCGATCACTGTGCCGATCATCAAGCCGAAAGTGGCAGGTGCGACCGCCCGGCCCGGCACGCTGGCCGTCTCGATCCTGGGTACCCGGTTGCGGGTACTCTCAAAAACCGTCTACTCCAACACCACCACCGTGCGGGCGAGGGGCGAGATGTGTCACGCCTTGAGTCCGTTCGACCTCGCGCATCGGCACCCGAAGGTCACGTTCGCCATCAACAAGGCGCGGCTGTTCGGGCCCGGCCTCACGGGTTTCCATCACGCGCGCTACCTGGGTGTGTTCGCCGTTGTGCAGGCCTGCCAAGGCAAGGCACCGCAGAGCTATGTGAACGCTCTGCGAGGTACCAAGGCTCCGGCGCCCAATGTGAAGTCCGCGTCGTCGCTGCCGCCTCGGATCAAGGTGGCCCCCCGGTCGGCCATCGCGGCCGGCGGGGGTCGGACACGTGCCGCCCTGACACCGCCGGGCGACGCGGTCTTGTTGGTGTCCGGGTTCCTCTCACAGACACCCTTCACCACGCCGACGCAGCCCTGTAGTGCGCCGGGAATGTCCGCCGGCGGCACTTGGTCTGTGATGCGCGATGCCTTGATCGCGGCGGGGTACCCGGTCTACACCGCGCCCGAAACCACCTACAACTACGTCAACGGTCAGCCGCAGCCGACGACGATAACCCCGGCGACGATGGGGCTCGGCACGTGTGGCGCCCAACAACTGCCGGCGTCCATGACGATCAACACGCTCGGTGACTTCGATATCAATTCGAGCATCCTCGCCAACTTCCTGCAGTACCTGCGCACAAGTCAGGGAGTGCAGCGGGTATGGCTAGTGGGTCATTCCGATGGCGGCCTGTGGTCCCGCGGGGCACTGGACTACGCCAGTTCGCTCTCCGGGGTGCAGGTGCAGTCGATCACGACCATCGACACACCCTGGACGGGCTCATTCCTGGCCGACTTGGGGGAACGGGAACTATCCAACAACTGCAGCTGGTGGGATGTCGTCTGCCTTGGCTATGTAGCGGCACTCACCGACCTGGCCGACTACCTGGATGCCGGCGCCGCCGAGGGGCAGGCATTCCCCGAAATGACCTCCACCTCGATGGTCAGTTGGAACGCGAGGATGGCCGGGGTCCCCGGGCAGACGCCCTTCTACGCAGCGTCCGCGATCGGTATCAACGACCCCACTGCCTTCTCCATCTTCGGCGCGGAGGGAAGCTCTCCGTTCAGCAACCCGAATGACGTCGCAGTCGGGATCGCCAGTCAGCAGGCGCAGGGGCTGGTGGCCAATGGCACGGTCAGCCAGTTGGCGTGCTTCGCCACCATTCCTGGCCTGCACCTGTCGCTACCGGCCAGCAAGCTGGCGTACGTGCAGGACGTCGACCTGATGAACACCTACCCGGGGTCCACCACGCCGGTGACGGAGAACCCGATGACGGTGGCCAATGTCGAGGACGTGCTGACGGGTCAACCGCCGACTGCCTCGTGTCCATCGGCGGGTTATCAGCAATCCGGTCAGTTCGCGCCCGGCCAGTTCGGCCCCTGGCCGGACGACGCACCGTAACAGCGGGGAGCCTTCTCATGACAAGCGTGCGTGAAGCTGTCTTCGAGTTGCTGCGCAGCCGAGGGATGACGACCATCTTCGGCAATCCGGGGTCGACCGAGATGGCGTTCCTGAACGATCTGCCGTCCGAGTTCCGCTACATCTTGGGCCTGCACGAGGGTGCCGTGGTGGCGATGGCAGACGGTTACGCGCAGGCCACCGGCAACCCGACGCTGGTCAACCTGCACTCGGCCCCCGGCGTCGGCAACGCGATGGGGAGCATCGTCAACGCCCGCGCGAATCGGTCGCCGCTGGTGATCACCGCCGGCGATCAGGTGCGGCCGATGCAGGTGATGGAGGCGCTGCTGACAAATGTCAGGGGCACCGAGTTGGTACTGCCCGCGGTCAAGTGGAGCGGCGTGGCGCCGCGTCCGCAGGACACCCCCGCCGTGCTGGCGCGTGCGATCCACGAGGCCGTCTTGCCCGCGCCCGGGCCGGTGTTCGTATCCCAACCACTGGACGACTGGGATGCACAGTCGGTACCGGCGGAGGTCGCCCACCTGAGTGGCCGCACGGTGACCGCCGGTGCTGTCCTCGACACCCGTTCGGTGGCCGAGATCGGGGCTCGAGTGGCGGCCGCCAAGGCTCCGCTGCTGGTGGTGGGGGCGGCGATGGATGAGGGGTTGGATTGGGACGCTGCGGTCGGATTCGCCGAGCGATTCGGCGCAGCGGTGATGATTGCCCCCACCGAGGGTCGCTGGTCCTTTCCCGGTTGGCACCCGAACTTCCGAGGCGTCATGGCCCCGGCGGTTGCGCTGGCCGCTCAACAGATGAGCGGCTACGACCTGGTGGTAGTGGCGGGCTCACCGGTATTCAAGTACTACCCGTACCTGCCGGGTGAACTGCTGCCGGCGGGCGCTGAGCTGATCCAGCTGACCGATGATCCGGCGGCGGCGGCCCGCGCTCCGATGGGTGACGCCTATCTGTCGGATCCGCGCGCTGCGCTGG
>JAUPKM010000452.1 GCA_030837445.1 Actinomycetota bacterium | reverse complement strand
CGGCTTCCCTTGTCCAGCAAGCGTGCCGATGCAGTGTTGTGCGGGGTCCACCCAGGCACGGGTGAGCCGTCCTACGTTGTTGTCGAACTCAAGCAATGGACCCAGGCTGAAGCGGACATCGACGACCCCGAATTGGTCTACGTTGACGGTTACGGACGGCGCCCGGTTCTGCACCCAGCGCAACAGGTCCAGGGCTATGTGGACTACTTCACGGATTTCCTTCGAGCCTTGGAGCACAACCCCGAATCGCTCAGAGGGGCGGCCTATCTGCACAACGCTTCCGAGGCTGGCGTTGCCTCACTGCGACTGCGCACTGAGACCGACACCAGTCGCCTGTTCACAAAGGACCAACGGGGAGAGTGGCTGGAATACCTTACCTCGCACCTTGCCGCAGGAACTGGGAATGTCGCCGCCGATATCTTCCTCGGGTCAGCTGTAGCTCCGAGCCGCCAGTTGATGAAGTTGGCCGCTGATGAGATCCGTGAGCGGGAGCAGTTCGTCCTTCTCGATGAGCAGCAGGTGGCATTTAGATTGGTGCTGAACGAGGTGCGCCGCGCGATGCGTGGCGACCGTAAGGCCGTTGTTGTCGTCACCGGAGGTCCCGGCAGTGGAAAGAGCGTGATCGCGCTCTCACTGCTGGGCGAGTTGTTTCGTCAGGGGAGGACGGCCGAACATGTGACCGGTTCGCGGTCTTTCACCCAAACGTTGCGCAAGGTGGCCGGTGCACGAAACAGGCGAGTCCAGAAACTGTTCGGGTACTTCAACCAGCTCGCGCAAGAGGAGCCCAATTCCTTGGACGTGCTCATCGCCGACGAAGCCCACCGCATTCGTGAGTCGAGCAATTCGCGCTACACGCCTGCGGCGAAGCGCTCGCAGAAGGCGCAATTGGAGGAACTGATCGACGTCGCCAGAGTGCCGGTATTCCTACTCGACGAGCATCAGGTGGTTCGCCCAGGAGAGATTGGCACGGTTGCCGACATCGAGGATGCGGCGGATGCGCGCGGACTGGGATTCCACCTTGTCGAACTGGACGCTCAATTCAGATCCGGCGGTTCCCGAGTTTACGAGGAATGGGTGCTTCGGCTCCTCGGCCTGGTTGACGGCGGACCGATGCTGTGGCCAGGAGACGACAACTACGAACTGCGCATTGCCGACTCCCCGGAGCAAATGGAGTCTCTCCTCCGTGAGCGGCTCGCCGCCGGATACGGGGCTCGGATGGCCGCGGGCTTCTGTTGGCCCTGGTCGGACGTCAGACGGGGCGAACCACTAGTGGACGACGTGCGGATCGGGGCCTGGCAGCGACCCTGGAACAACAAGGAGGACCGCAATCACGAAGGTGCACCGGGTAGTGCGCTGTGGGCGACGGCCGAGGGTGGCTTCGGTCAGGTCGGCTGCGTGTATACAGCGCAAGGCTTCGAATATGACTGGTCGGGGGTGATCTTCGGACCTGACCTCGTGTGGCGGGTAGACCGACTTGTTTCCGACGTGCGCGAGTCCAGGGATCCCGCCTTCCGCGGTAGAGGCGCAACCGAGTTCGACACCTTTGCGCGCAATGTCTACAAAGTCTTGCTTACGCGCGGGATGGTCGGCACTGTCCTCTACTCGACCGACCCCGAAACCAGGAAGATGCTCCACGGACTCGTGCAGTCGGAACCGGCAGGTACAACAGAGACATGACAATCGAGGAATTGACCCAACAGGTGCGACTGTTCGCTGCTGAACGCCAGTGGCAGCAGTTCCACACGCCAAAGAACCTCGCCATGGCCCTGTCGGGGGAAGCCGGTGAATTGGTGGCCGAGTTCCAATGGCTCACGCCTGAGCAATCGCATGAGCTCAGTCATCAGCAACAGAAGGCGGTCGGTGAGGAGATGGCCGATGTCCTCATCTATCTGTGCCGCCTCGCTGATGTCACAGGGATCGATCTAATGGCCGCGGCCGAGAATAAGCTCGCAGCCAATGCCGCCCGATACACGGTGGAAGCCGCCGCCGGAAATGCAGACAAGATCCACTGACCCGAGGAGCCTCTCAAGTGGCGGCGGCCTGGCTCGCTATGCCATTGGCAACTGACCTGCGCGCTTCAGGTTCCAGGCCCCGGTCGGTGAGTTCCCCTGTCAGCGCAGGGCCCTCGGTCGTTGCAGGTCTGAGGAACGACCCGGTCGACGTCTGTCACGCTGATCAACTTATTTGCCGCGCCTCCGGGCCCCTCGGCTACGGCGTGAGGGTGCAGGCCACCGGGGTGCCGTTCATGGTCGCGGTGCAACTGGTCGGCTTCGGCTGGCTCGGTGACGAGTCGGAGAAACCGAACGTGGTTGACGCTCCGCGGGCCAATGTTCCGTTCCATGCAGCGTTGCCCAGGTTGACTCGTCCACCGGTGTAGGACAGCCGAGCGGCATTCCACGGTGAGATGTCCCGTGGCCACGTGAAGGACACGGTCCAGGAGGTCGACGCAGTGCCACCGGTGTTGGTCACGGCAACGTCCATGGTCCGGCCAGTGCCCCAGTCGGACACGTTGGTCAATTTAACCCCGATAGCGCCGTTTGAAGTCGGCGTTGGCGTGGGTGTGGGTGTCGGCGTGGGTGTGGGTGTCGGCGTGGGCGTGGGCGTGGGCGTGGGCGTCGGTGTCGGTGTCGGCGTCGGCGTCGGGGTGGGCGTGGGTGTCGGCGTGGGTCCGTTGATCGTTGTCTGTGTGACACCGCCGAAGGTGCTACCCACCCGGCCCGACAGATTGGCGATGGCTGCATCCAGCAGGTTGAAGAAGGAGTTTCGTCCGGTGGCGGTCGAGATGTTCAGCCGGGAGCTGGACGTCAGTCCGGTGGTTGCGAGCGCGGCCTGGAAGGCTGCATTGCTGTCGGCCTGTGCCACGTAGGAGTAGCTGCCGTTGGGTCCTTGATAGGCGAGGGTTCCCATCGCGTTGGCAAACACGTAGCGGATGTCGGTCACCGACAGATCGATTTTCGTGTCGCCCGTAATGGCTGGAGAGGGGAAGGATCGCTGGTTGTACATCTGGTCCAGGTACAGCCGCACCTGGCGGGGGTAGAGGATGAACGTCGAGCCCACCGATTCAGCCGTCCCGATGGCAGCCTGGTAGTCCTTGTCGCTCAGTGAGTAGTCGGCAAGGGACTTCACCTGAGTGGCCGCCGCGCCGGTACCAAATTGGCCCGCGCAGATCCTGAAGTAGTCGCCCAGAATCCTTGAGTAGGTGCCGGCGTTGTAGGCGGCATTGAGGATCATGTCGTAGTTGTTGAACGGTGCCTGCTGGGACTTGGCATTTTTCAGGTTGGTCATGCACTGCCCATACGTGGCGTATTGCGGGCCCCAGGAATCGGCATTGTTCATCGCGAGCCGGTTTGTGTCGTTGAGGTGGAAGTAGGCCGCGGCCATCGGACCGAAGTACTTCTCGTCCAGCGAGGACGGACCGACGCTGGCCGTCTGCTTTCCGCTGTCCTGATCCTCGACGGTGTAGCCCAGTCCCTTCTGTAGGGCGACGTAGTTGATCAGCCCGATCCCCGCTGGCGTCTCCAACCGCTTCGAGTAGTCGTTGATCTGATAGGGGCCGCCCTGCCCTGATGCCAGCAGCTGAGTCCGTTCGGTTGCGGTCGGGTTGATCCAGTCGGTCGTGGCGTTGTAGCCGCCGGTGTTGATGTTCTCCTGCAGGAGTTGGGCGAACATGGTGCCGTAAATGTAGTCACGGTTGAGCGCCAGGCCGGGTTCCTTGTCCCGCAAGAGTTTGGCCAGCAGTGCGCCCGACACGTAGTTGCTGATGATCAGGTCCGTGTAGTTCGACGACAGCACCAACTTGTCGTTCGTGCCGGTCGGATAGGGCAACGCGGTGTGATAGGTCAGTGTGCCGCTAGCGGTGCTCGTGGGGGTGAAGTGTACCGGTGTCGGCAGGTTCCCGGGGCCGGGCTGAGGCTGAGTTGGCGTGGGGGTGGGGTTGGTGGTCTGAGTGGGCGTCGGAGCTGGAGTGGTGGTCGGCGTGGGCGTGGGCGTGGGGGCAGTGCTGACGACCCGGCACACGTGCCCCGGAACGCTGCAGCCGGTGGGCGCAGCATTGGAGTTCATCGATGCGCCGAACGCCACCGACGACCCTGCGGGCAGGTTGCTGGCCCAGCCTGGCGCGGTAAGGGTGGTGGCTGAGGAACGTGTCGCATTCCAGGCGGAGACGAACTGCGGACCTCCGCTGATGGCGACGCTCCAGGGTGACACGGCAGTGGCCGAACGGTTGCTGAGCGTGGCGTCAATGGTCGCGCCACCGGTCCAGGAGTCCGTCACGCGCCAGGTCAAGACGATGTCGTCAGCAGCAGCTGCGGGGCTCAGGCCGAGCAGGCCCGTGCCAGCCAACGCGATCGCGGTCAGCGCCCCGAGTGAGGCTTTCCCTGTCTTGGTGACCTTCCTACTGCTGTGGGTCATACCCCTGTCATCTCCCGGTTCGCATTGGCAGCTGTCTCGTGCAGCACATGGTCTGGCGTTTTGTCCGCGTCGCCAGTCTGCGTCCCCCACGCTCGTGGTGTCGATGCCCACGCTCACAAGGATCCGCAAGATTCTTCTCGCCGGGACCCAACATCGTGACTATTGTCTGCCCAGCGCCCTTGAATCACAAAATTCCGTTGCGCGGTATCCCCCATTAGCGGGAACCTGTTCGCTGTCAGCGAACAAGGGACGTGCCCACATCAGAGGCAGGAATACCGACGAAATGCCCCTGTGTTAGCACTCTCAGGCACAGAGTGCCAACCATTGAGAGGAGACCCAAACATGGCAATGCACCCCCAGTTCGCCGTCCGTCGCAACCGGCTCGACTCACAATTCGACGCCATGATCCGTGACGCCTTCGGGAACCAACTCTCGGTCGCATGGACGCCGGCGGCACGCTTCGTGCAGGCCGGCGATGACGTCTACGTCGAAGTCGAAGTACCCGGGACGAAGCCGTCGGACATCGCGGTCGAGGTCCTCGATGACACGCTGGTTGTTTCAGGTCGGCGTGACATGGCCGACGTCGGCGAGGATCGCAAGGTCGTGGTCAACGAAATGCGCTCCGGCACGTTCCGTCGGGAATTCAAACTCGGGACTCGTATTGACGCCGACACCGTGGAAGCCGATTATCGTGAGGGCATCCTGCAGATCAAACTGTCTGCTCTGGTCGCGGCTCATCGTCCGGCGCGGATCCAGGTCCGCACGGATGGCCCAGTGACCGAGTCCGACTCCGCAGTGGTGGCACCCGAGTAGTCGCCACCTGCTTTCGAGAATGGCCGGGGAAGTCCACACGGTGGGCGTCCCCGGCCATTCTTGTGGGGCGATGGCCCTCGTTGCAGACGACCCTCCTCCCCGCGACTGACTTCGGGTCCCACCCGAGGACGACGCCGTCGGCATCAGAGCCCCCTATTCTCGGGAGCGAGATGAACCGGTGGATCCCTTCCTGGGCAACTGATGCCGCCCTCGGCATCGGTCTCTTCGTGCTGTCCATCCTGAGCCTCCTGCAGTACCAGGCAACCGACGTCGCGGCGGTCCATCAGCGAACTCCGAGTTTGCTGTCCTACGCCCTGATCGCATTGCAGACCCTTCCCCTGATCTGGCGGCGACGCTTCCCGGTGGCAGTCGTGCTTGTCGTGCTTGCCGCCTGGATGCTCGATCGCGGGCTCGACTACCCCTCCTCCCTGGCCGGTATCGGAACACTTGTCGCCCTCCACGCAGTGGGCTCGCAGCTTTCCAGTCGGAAGTCGATGATCTGGGGGTTGTCGGTAATCGGCGTTGTGGTCGCCTTCACGCTGCTGGGTTCGGTGCTGTACGAATCAGTAGCGGTAGTGAATGTGGTCGGGGAGGTCCTAACCGGCCTCCTTGCGCTCTACCTGGGTCGAGAGGTGAACGAGCGGCAGACCGAGCGCAGCAGACTCCAGGAACAGGTCGAGCGGGCCGAGCGCGAGCGCGAAGAGCGGGCACTGGCTGCTGTGGCTGCCGAACGCGGGCGTATTGCGCGGGAATTGCACGACGTCGTGGCCCACCAGATAGTGGTGATGACCGTGCAGGCGGAGGGTGCTGCCAGACTGGCGACCGATGCCGATCCTCGCGTGCGCGATGCTCTGGGGACGATTAGTGCCGCTGGACGAGAGGGGCTGGGGGAGATGCGGCGAATGGTCGGGCTGCTGCGAGAGCCGGCCGATGCCGAGCCGATGGCTCCCCAGCCGGGACTTGCCGAGATCGACCGGCTCACTGGCCATTTCGCCGATGCCGGCCTGCCAGTGTCCGTCAAGGTGCTCGGCCAGCCGCGCCGATTACCCGGCGGTATCGACATCAATGCCTACCGCATCGTGCAAGAGTCATTGACCAACTCACTGAAGCACGGCGGGCCCGGTGTCAAGGCGAATCTGACACTCGACTATGGCCAGGACCGGTTGGGCATCAGCGTCCTCGACGACGGTCGTGGTGTGGTCGGACCATTGGCTCCGGGTCACGGCCTCGTCGGTATGCACGAGCGCGTCTCGCTACTTGCCGGCGAACTACACACCGGTGCGCGCCCGGGGGGCGGCTTCGCGGTGCAGGCCACGATTCCGGTGCCTGCATGACGCGCATCGTCATCGTCGATGACCAGGAGATGGTGCGAACCGGTCTGCGCATGGTGTTGGACGCAGAGCCGGAATTCGTGGTCGCAGGTGAGGCGGGGGACGGGCAGGAGGCCGTGCGACTCGTTCACCGCGAGCGTCCCGACGTTGTTCTCATGGACGTGCGGATGCCGATTGTCGACGGTATCGAAGCGACGCGCCAGATTACCGAGGCTGACCCGCAGGTGGCTGTTCTGGTGCTGACGACCTTCGACCTCGACGAGTACGTATATGGCGCGCTCCGAGCCGGGGCGTCGGGGTTCCTCCTCAAGGATGCGCCTGCGGATGACCTGGTCGACGCCATCCACGTGGTGGCACGAGGCGATGCCCTGTTGGCGCCACAGGTGACCAAGCGGCTGATCCACGAGTTCGCGGCCCGCCCAGCTGCCCGCAGCCTCGAGGGATTCGATTCCGTCACCGACCGTGAGTTCGACGTGCTGCGGCTTGTCGCCCGAGGTCTGTCGAACTCCGAGATCGCGGAGGCGCTATTCCTGGGCGAGACGACGGTCAAGACGCACGTCTCGAGACTGCTCAGCAAGTTGGGTGTGCGAGATCGCGTTCAACTCGTGGTCGTGGCCTACGAGTCGGGCCTCGTCCAACCGGGCACCTAAGCCTCCTCCTCTGACCGCTTGAGCATCCTCCTTCCGGAGGGGTCGAGGGGGACTCGTCTCCGGCGAGCGGAGGCCTTCGAAACCGTCCCACGGCCGGACGCGCGGCCGATGCCAGTTGGGACAGCCTTGGGTTACGGCCGACGAGGAGGACACATGACACTGGCACCGGACATCACCACGACGAGGATCGCCGCCCACATGATCGGTGGACGCAAGAGCTACGGAATCGACGATGCGCAGGT
>JAUPKM010000451.1 GCA_030837445.1 Actinomycetota bacterium | reverse complement strand
GGTGCCGACTGCATCGGGATGGCGGGCGGCGACGGGTCACAGGCACTAGTCGCCTCGATTGCGATCGAGGCCGACATCCCGTTCGTGTGCATCTCCGCGGGCACCCGAAACCACTTCGCCCAAGACCTCGGTTTCGACAAGGAGGATCCCGCCGCCAGCCTCGCCGCCTTCACCTCCGGGGTCCCGCGCGCCATCGACTACGGAACAGTCGGTGGCCGCCTTTTCGTCAACAACGTCTCGCTCGGCATCTACGCGACCGTCGTGCAGGAGGACTCCTACCGGGAGGCCAAGGTGGACACCGCCAAGAAACTCCTACCGGATCTTCTCAGCAGTACCGCCGAACCCTTCGACCTGCAGTTCACCGATCCGGACGGCAACGAGGTCGACGGTGCCTTCTTGATCATGGTGTCGAACAACCCCTACATTTCGGGACTGTCCCCTGATTCGTTCCAACGCCGAGTCATCGATTCAGGTCAGCTCGGGGTGATGGCCGTGAACACCGACACCGGGGCCGCGGCGGCCGCCCTGCTCGCCCGCGCCGCCCTTGGGGTGGTCAAGCGCGACCCGCATCTGCACGAGTTCGCCTGCACCGAGTTTCAGGTGCGGTCCCGCTCTGGCTCAGCGTTCGCCGGCGTCGATGGCGAGGCGCTCGACCTCCCCACGCCGCTCGAATTCCGAATTCACCCCGGCGGACTCAAGCTCCTCGTCCCCCCGGAGAACATCGTCATCGCCGAGAAGCGCCGTCATCGAGGGTTCAGCTTGGCCGACCTGCTCTCCGTCGCGGCCGGCCACCCAGCGAAGCGGAACCGGGCCTAGCACCAACGGGAACCATCATCGGGAACACCTGCGTCCCCCGGCTGCTGCTCCGCCGGCCGCCGATCCTCAGAACAACGCCGGCACGCGGTGCAGGGGAAGATCCGGTTCCACGTACCCGCGTGCGCTCGGCTTCCGCGGCATCTTCACCTCGCTGGGCGGAGGCGATTGATAGGGGATCTGGCCCAACAAGTGGGAGATGATGTTCAGCCGCCCACGCTTCTTGTCATCGTTGTCGACGACGAACCAAGGCGCCCAGGAGGTATCCGTGGCGGCCAGCATTGCATCCCGCGCGCGACAGTAGTCGTAGTGACGGCTGTAGGACTTCAGGTCCGTGGGCGACAGTTTCCAAATCTTGCGCGGGTCCTCAATACGATTTCCGAGACGCCGAGTCTGCTCGTCCACACTGACGTTGAGCCAGTATTTGAGCAGGATTATGTCGTTGTCCACCATCGCCTTCTCAACTGCGGGCGCCATCGACAGAAACCGTTCGGTCTGCTCAGGGGTGCAGTAACCCATGACGGGTTCAACGCCAGCCCGGTTGTACCAACTCCGGTCGAAGATGGCGACTTCCCCGGCGGCCGGGAAGTGGGCCATGTATCGCTGGATGTACATCTGAGACTGCTCCCGCTCAGTCGGAGCAGGCAGCGCGATGTGTTTGAAAACGCGCGGATTCGTGCGCTCCGTGATCCGCCGGATAGTACCGCCCTTACCCGCCGAATCCAGGCCCTCGAACACGATGCACACCTTGGCGCCGGAGGCCTTCACCCACTCCTGCATGGCCACCAACTCCCCCTGCAGGCGACGCATCTCCCGCTCGTACTCCTTCGCCTTCATCTTGGGCCTGTCTTTGGCCACCGGGTCTTGGTCACTCGACCCGGGACGCGTTGTTGGTCCGGAGCCAGCCTTCGCCTTGCCCACCGCCTTGGTCTTCTTCGACTTGTTTCCCACGACCCGTTCCCTTCCCTAGCCGGTGCCACCCACCCTAGGCCAGCGATCATTCGTTGCCCAGGACCGCGGAAGTTGGGGCCGGCGGGATCGGGTACCACGCGGCCCGGCCGATGAGCAACTGCCTGCGGTGGTCCTATCCTTCCGGCAGGGGCAATACAACGAGCGAAGGACACGATGACGTCATCTCCCGGGAACCAAAGCCCGCCGTCCACGCGGCCGATCCACCTCACGCCTGCCGAACGGGTGGCTGTTGGCAAGGCTGCCCGCGCGCAATCGCCTCGCTCCGGGCACGCAGTATTCGATCCGCTGCCAACTCGACCCGATCCGGTCAGCCTGTTGGAGTCCCAATCGGCCTCTCGCGTCGCGGAACTGGTCCCGCTCAGGTATGGCCGGATGTTGGCGTCGCCATTCACCTTCTTCCGAGGTGCAGCCTTGGTGATGGCGGCGGATCTGGCCACCACCCCTCGATCCGGGTTGCAGGTGCAGGCCTGTGGCGATGCTCACCTCTCCAACTTCGGGGCGTTCGGCACGCCCGAGCGATCGTTGGTATTCGACATCAATGACTTCGACGAGACCACCCCGGGGCCATGGGAGTGGGATGTGAAACGCCTGGCGACGAGCCTCGAGGTCGCGGGCCGATCGCGGGGGTTCAGCACCAAGGAACGGAGAACCATCGTGCGGGCCTGCGTCAGGGTCTACCGCGAGACCATGGCCAAGTTCGCCAAGATGCGCACCTTGGACGTCTGGTACGCCCGGTACGACATCGGCGACCAACTGCAAACTCTCAGCCGCCGGGTCGACGCCAAGACCGCCAGACGAGCCCAGCGCAACCTCGCCAAAGCGCGCACCCGCGACTCGCTGCAGGCGCTGGAGAAGTTCACCGAAGTGGTCGACGGCCGCCGCCGGATAGTCAGCGCCCCGCCGGTGATCGTCCGCGTTGAGGAGCTGATTGCCCGAAGTGCGTACGAGGGGGGCGACACGGCGGAGGTAATCCGCCAGATGATCGCCGGTTTTCGGTCCACGTTGCAGTCGGACCGGCGGCACCTGCTCGAGCAGTATGAGTTTGTGGACATGGCCCGCAAGGTCGTCGGGGTCGGCAGCGTCGGTACTCGCGCCTGGATGGCACTGTTCCTTGGCCGTGACGGCGGCGACCCGTTGTTCTTGCAGATCAAGCAGGCCCAGACCTCGGTGCTGGAGGCCTACGTCGGCCGCAGCGAATTCACCAATTCCGGGGAGCGGGTGGTGGCTGGCCAACGGCTGATGCAGTCGGCCAGCGACATCTTCCTGGGCTGGCAGCGGATCCCCGGCCTGGATGGGGTGGAGCGTGACTTCTACATCCGGCAACTACGCGATTGGAAGGGCTCGGCCGATGTCGATTCCATGTCGCCGTTGGCGTTGAAGACCTACGGGCAGATGTGTGCGTGGACGCTGGCCAAGGCCCACGCACGCTCCGGTGACCGGGTGGCCATCGCCACCTATCTCGGGCGCAGCGACGTCTTCGACCAGGCGATTGCGCAGTTCTCCGCCAGCTACGCCGATCAGAATGAGCAGGACTTCCAGCAACTGCGCAACGCGGTCGACAGCGGCCGGATCACCGCGCGCTTCGACGGCTAGGAGCGCGGCAGGTTGGCTGGCGGGGCGAATGGACAGAGGGTCGGAGTCGGAAAGGCTAGCGAGACGAAATAGTTGGTGATCCTATTGTTGATGCAGGTGGATGGTGTCAACATCCAGAGTCCGTGCTGGGCGCCGCTGTACTTGAGCAGGACACCGCGACCGAACGAAGCCTTCATCTGCAACGCCCAGATCATGGGCGTCGAACCATCGTTGGTGGCGTTCGCTATCACCACTGGCAGGTGTGCTATTCGGGCCCTATTGGCCGCCGAACGGGTGGTGGGAACCGGGTCAGGGCGCAATGACAGACCGGTGCAACCGAGGGCGTACTCGGCAGTGATGAATCCGCCGTAGACCGGTGCCACCAAGGCGTTGTGGCCGATTGCCGAATTCTGTGCGGCCGCACTCATCCTGTCCGCGTAGTCCAGACAGTTGACCACTGAGAAGGCGCCCCCGAGATTGCCATCAGACGCGTCGAGGGACGCCAGCAATTTCGCACGCTCCTTCGCCCCTGCCGGTGTGTTGAGGCGCGCCGTCTCGATACTCCGGTTGTACCCGATCACGTAAGGCCAACTACTTTCGCTGGGAATCGCAGACGCCATCGTGGTCAGGTAGTTCCAGCGCGTGTACTGCTTACCGTTGCCCAACGGGATCGGGGCAGCGTCCAGGCCGCTCACCATCGCCATGATCGCCGCATAGGTTGGTGGGCTGGCCGAACTCATGAATCGCAGCGCTGAGTCCAGCGCCACGCCGCCCTGGGTCAGTCCGGCATAGTTGCTCTTCGGGTCGATGTTCCCGTCCAGCGTCATCGCTCTGATCCTGTTCGGGTACATGAGCGCGTAGACGTATCCGATGCGGGTGCCGTAACTGAGCCCCCAGTAAGTCAGCTTGCGATCACCCACGGCGGCGCGAAGCCGGTCCAGGTCGCGGGCCGCATTGTTGGTCCCCATGTGGTTGATGAAGCTGGAGTTGGAGGCCTGACAGGTGCGGTTCGCAGCCGCGACAACCACCGCGGATTCGGCGCGAGCAGTGGGCCAATCCACGACACCGCTGACGGGGAGCACGAGGCGCGGCTGCAGGCAGGACTTCAGCGCGGGTCGGGTGTTCCCGATGCCGCGCGGATCCCAGCTCACAAGGTCGAACCGGGCCCGCACCGCCGCCGGCATCACCTTCGACAGCCCGGCCACGGCGCCGGCGCCGGCCCCTCCCGGCCCGCCTGGATTGAAGAACAAAGACCCGGTCCTTCGGCCTGTCGCCGGCACCCTCGACACCGCCAGGGCGAACTGCGGTCCGGCGGGCTGGCTGTAGTCGTAGGGCACAAGCAGACGGCCGCATTGCAGCGTCGGGGTACCGCTGGCGGGGCACGGGCGCCAACGCAGTCCGGTGATTTCGCCGCGTGCCGCGGTCGCGGGGGCCGGGGCTGCCGGGACCGGGGCCGCCGGGACCGGCGGGGCTGTTCCTGAGACCGGAGCCGCATTCACTTCCGAGGGTGCGGGTGGGGCTAGGGCTGGGACCACCGCCGCTGAAACGACGGGCGCAGTCACACCAACAGACAGCAGCGCGCCCAAGACCGCGCCCGCTGACACAGTGCGGGCTGTCGAGCGCGTCCGAATCTCCGACACCTCACGATCGTAGCCGCGGTCGGCCCAGCCCGGGCCGCTGCACCTTCACCTTCACGTGCACCTGCACCTGCGGCCGTTCAACGGGCGAAATGGACCTACACCCCGGGCGCGACGTCATCTGTGCACTCC
>JAUPKM010000450.1 GCA_030837445.1 Actinomycetota bacterium | reverse complement strand
GCGTACCACCAGTTGCGGAGCGGCAGTGTCGCCACACTGCAGCAGCCGCTGGCAGATCTCGGGGCAAGTGCCCGGCCTGATGCTGGGCTCGGCCTTCCGGTGGCTAGGACCCGTTGCCTGGAGCGCGCGCGGTAACGCCGGCTTCCAGGTCAGCCAGGAGATCCAGCAGTCCGGCCGCCTCCCACGTGCGGTTGCGTTGCCCGCGCGATGCCCGCGATACGACTCCCGCAGTCTCCAACTTACGGAGAGCCTCGTTGACGACAGCCTTGGTCCGTCCGGTGGCGGCAACGGCTACGGGGACGGAGATCATCGGGTGTGCGGGCAGCACACCGATCAGCGTCCAGGCGACGGAGTCCGCGCGAGGATTCGACGACTCGCGCAGTGTCGTCCGCCATCGGTCCTGCAGGCCTTCTACCCGACCGAGGTAGGCGGTGGCGAGTTCGGCGGATTGAGCGGTCGCCGCAGCGAACGTCGTGAGCCACCCGCCGATGTCCCCGCGCGCATAGGCATCCAGCCCAGCGATGTAGGTGCCCTTGTCGCCGGCCAGCACGACACTGATCGGTGGCACATACATCGGGGTCAGCCCGCGCCGCCGGAGCACGACGTGGATCAGTGCCCGTCCAGTGCGTCCATTACCGTCCAGGAACGGGTGGATGACCTCGAACTGCGCGTGCACGAGGCCGGCCTGGATCACCGGGGGCAGGATGTCATCATTGATGGCCGCGCACAGGTCCTCCAGCAGCCGCGGAACCTCCTCCGGCGGCGGCCCCACGAAGCTCGCACCGCAGGGGTTGTAGTTGTTGCCGCCGATCCAGTTCTGCTCGGTGCGCACTACACCGGCGACGTGCCGGTTCGGTCCGGTCGCCATCAGCGCCCGGTGAATGCTCACCAGGTCGTCCAACGTCACGGTCCGCGAGCCAGAGGCGTGATCGATCGCGAGTTCCATCGCGTCGATGTTGGCCAACACCTCCCCCGCCGTCGACCCGGCCTTACCCCCGTTCTCGAGACGGGCCTCCGCACGCGCCAGGTCACGGGCATCGACCTGCATCCCCTCCACCTTCGACGAGGCGATCGACTCGGTACGCAGCAGCAGCCGTGCCAGCGGCGCCAACGTGGGTCGGGCGTGCGAGTTCAACTCATGAACCGCAGACTCCGCATCGGACACCACACCTGTGAGGTCGGCAGGGAAGGCCTCGTCGAAGGATGTCAGCCCAGCCGGGATGAAGGACTCGTAGTGGCACGCCCGCCGGAACCGCGGCGGGGCATACCGAGAGGGGTCATACTCCCACGTCCGGCGAACCAGACTGCCGCGCACATCCACTCCTTAAGTCTCTCCATAGGTTGCCTTAGCCTCTAAACCATACTATGTGGCCTGTGCGCCGGGGCTAAGTGGCGCTCGCGAATCCCCCGGTTGTCGCCAGAGCGATCTCGGATGACTGCGCCGACCGCAGGAATCCTCCAGGCGTGCGCTCTGGCAGCGGCCCTGGTCATCGTTCAGCGGCTTTCGGGTGACTACCTGGCCACTGACTCCGAACGAGTGGCACATGCTCGAAGTGCTCGCGATGAACGTCGGCACACTCGTCAGCCAATCTCAGCTCCTCAGGGACGTCTGGGGCTCGGGATACGAACGAGAGACCCACTACCTGCGGGTCTACATCGCACAGCTACGACGCAAACTCGAACTCGATCCTTCGCATCCCCGCCACATCATCACCGAGCCTGGCCTGGGCTACCGCCTCCAAGCGTGAATGCGCCGACGGCGCGGGCGTCATGGTCAGCGCGAAGGCGTCGAGGCCTGGCTGAGACTGATCGTCTGGCTCGTCCTCGGCGGTTTCGTCTAGTTCCTCTACGACAGGAAGCGCTCCCAGGCGGTGATCCCGG
The DNA here is from genome assembly GCA_030837445.1 of Actinomycetota bacterium. Lineage (GTDB taxonomy): Bacteria > Actinomycetota > Actinomycetes > S36-B12 > UBA10799 > JACJWR01. The sequence goes on along the minus strand of JAUPKM010000450.1, from coordinate 6,108 downwards.
CCCGGTGGAGTCGGCGGGCCCGGGTCAGAAGATCCGGCGCAGCCCGGGAACCTGCCGTGCGGCGACCGACAGCGCGAATGCCCCCACCAACGTCAGCGCGGCCAGCAGAACGGAGTTGGCCAAGGTCATCGTCGGAAGCACGTATCGCACCAGCAGGGCAAGGATCAACTGGTGACACAGGTAGACCCCGAAGGCAGCCTCGGCGAGGATCCGCAGGACATCCGCAGTCGGACCCTCCGATCGCTTACCCGCAAATATCCGGGTGCCGATCGTGTTGCCGACAATGAAGACGCACACGGAACCCACCATCACGGCGGCGCCGTGGTAGGCCACCTGGCTCAGTTCAGCGAACGCCCCGCCGGGCATCGATATCACCTGCCAGGTGACCAGCGCCAGCAGCGCAGTGGCCGAACCGGCCAGGGCGATGAGTGTCGCCAGCCGCGGCATTCGGTCGCGATAGGCCAGGCCCAGCACGAATAGGCCAACGAACGGCCACCACTGCGTGAGGATCGTCGGGGACGGGAGGATGGCCTGACCCCAGAACTGCGCGAGGCCCATCAAGGTGAATACCGCCGCCGTATAGCCGGTGACCGCCCATCCAGTGATCAGCGTTCGACGCCGGTTGTCGGTGAGGAAGCCCGCCAGGATCGGCGCCACGAGGTAGAGACCCACAATCACCCAGAGAAACCACAGCGCACCATAGAAGTCGCCGTCGACGGCCATCGTCCGCAACTCGACCAGCGAGACCGGTTTCGCCTCGATCGCCTGCCGAACGAACAGCAGATAGATCAGGTGCCAGACCACCAGCGCGGGCAGGATGCGCGCGAAGCGTCGCCGGTAGAAGGCGCCCGGCCCCCGACTGTGCGCGGCGGGGTCCAGCACCAGGGCGCCCGAGATCATCACGAATACCGGCACAGACCAGATGAATGCGAGATCCAGCCCAGTCGCAACCTGCCAGCCGGGCACCGTCCGGGTAATGCCCAGTGGGCGCATGGCGTGGATTATCACCACCCCGACCACTGCCGACACTCTCAGCAGATCAAGACCTGGACGCCTCGTCACGCTGGGATGTTACGCGCTCGCAGACGTGCCACCTGTTGGGCGGCCCGATTGTTCGGCTCTCCGCGGTCAGCGGCCGAGCAATCGTGACTTGTCGACTGGGGACTCCTGCTCCCGCTCCTGCTGTATCGCGGAAGCTGCCTCGTCCTGGCTCACTGCGACGGGGGAGAGGCGGCAGGTCAGCTCGCCCCGCAGCCGGAAGAACAGCGCCCAGCCGAGGACGAGGATGCCGGCAGCTGCCAAATAGGGCTGGACCGGCGCGTAGAACTGGATGGCGCCGGTGGAGCCCAGCGCCACAAGCGCCAGCTTGTTGCATACGGGGCAGCCAATCGCCAGATACGCCAACATGCCGCCAAGCGTGCCTCGGCCAACTGCCCGCTGGCCTGGCACTGGCTCGGCACTTGCTGAGGGCATCAGGGCGCGGCCCGAATTGCGGACGTAGGTCGCCACCAGCAGCCCGGTCAACGCGCTGGTGACGATGAGGACGTTCATCGCCCAGCTGGTTGGTGCGATGGTGCGGCCGAAGACCGGGTTCGGGATCACGGCAGTGCTGAGCCCCAACACCAGGAAGGCGCCGACGCCGGCAGCCAGGGCAACGACCCAGCGACGAATCGACCACGTGAGGAACACTGACAGGAAGCATGTTTGGCCCACTCATGGATGATACCCCATGGGGTATCTCCTCCGTCCCGAATTGAGGTCGGCCTGGCAGGTTCGCTTCCGCTCCTCCTTGATACCCTGGGGGGTATGAAGAAGATTTGGATTTCGGTGGCCTCTGTGCTGGCGTTCGGAGCTCTCCTGACAGGGTGTTCGACCTCGCAGGCCAGCTCCACCCAGGAGAACGCGGGCCAAGGGTCCACGAGTCAAGGGACCATTGGCCAGGTCGGTGTGGCCGAATTCGACCAAGTGGTGCAGACCAACGGCACGAGGGTCATCGACGTGCGCACCCCAGCGGAGTACTCGGCCGGTCATCTGCCAGGGGCCGTCAACATCGACGTGGAGAGCAGCAGTTTCGGCGCGGAAATCGCCGGATTGGACAAGACTGCGACGTACGCCGTCTATTGCCGCAGCGGCAACCGTTCCAAGGTGGCCAGCCAGCAGCTGGCCAATGACGGTTTCACCCACATTTATGACCTCGCGGGCGGGATCAACTCCTGGATCGCGGCCGGCCAACCTGTCGTTTCCTAGTCTGCGCAGGTGACTGGGGCTCACTCTCCACCCACCTTCGCGGATCCAGCCACAGCGGACGAGGGTCCCCTCTACCCTTCGGCTCATGGACATTCTGATCATGGCGGGGCTCTTCGCGGTCGCCATCCTGGTCTACCGAGGCGCCAACCGCGGACTGATCATCGGCCTCTGGCTATTGGCAGTGCTGGCGACCATTGCGTTGTTCCGCTACCACGTCACCTCACCGTTGGATCTGAGCTTCTGATGGCAGCGGAGACGGACGTGACGGCCGCCGGTCAGCCGTCGCCAACGATGGCGGAGGAGCGCAGCCCGCTGCTCAGCACGCTCGTGTATTGGGGTGCCCATGCGTGGATGCTCGGCTACACGGTCGTCATGCTGATGGCCTTCTCGGTGCAGTTCCTGCAAGACGAATACCCATGTCCGCTGTGCATGTTGCAGCGGTACGCCATGATCCTGAGCACCATCGGGGCGCTCTGGATCATCATGCAGGCCCGCCGGGGCGAACTGACCACCGCGCGGTACGCACAAGCCTTGGGGATGGGGGTACTCGCGGCGGTGACCGGCACCTCGGTGTCGATGCGCCAGATCCTGTTGCACATTCTCCCCGACGACCAAGGGTACGGAAGCAAGGTCCTGGGCCTTCACCTGTATACCTGGGCGGATATCACCTTTGCCATCGTGGTGCTCTACGTGGCGATCGCGCTGATGCTGACAGCAAAGGCCGTTCCTACCGCTCCGGCGAAGAGTTCGATCGGCTGGAAGATCTCCACCGGCCTGGTCTGGCTTTTCCTGCTCGTGGTGGCAGCCAACGTCGTTGCCATCATCTTCCTTGAGGGTTTCGCCTGGGTACTGCCGGACGACCCGAACGGCTACAACCTGATCGAGCAGTTGACCGGCGGGTAGTTCGGCCGGTCAACTGCCGGCCCCCAGGAAACCTCCGGCCGCTGAGGCCTGCGCAGCTAGGCTCCGACCATGGTCGACCGAGCGGGGGGATTCCGCGACAGTACCAATTCCCCAGGAGCCATTCGGACGTCGGCGTCGACCGAGGACCCGCATTCGGGCTTCCAGCTCCGCAGGTTCCTCGGCTCCAGATCCATGCGCCGCGCCACGCGCGTTGCGCTCGTACTCCCGCTGACACTCTGGGGTTTCATCCAGATCGGCGAACCCGTGGCCGGCTTCAACGCGGCCTTCGCGGTGGTGTGCCTCTTGGTGTTGATTGACCTCACCGGCCCACGCCGCGAACGGGCCTCTTCCCTGCTCTTCATCGGAGCGGCCGGGGCAGTCACTCTGGCGCTCGGGGCACTGCTGTCGGCGTACCCGGTGGCGCTGGTTGTGATGGCGCTGCTGCTGGGCTTCGCGGTCACAATTCTCGGGGTCTTGCGGGGGTTCGTGGGAAGTGCCGCGGTCCCAATTCTGTTGCCCTTCTTCTTGGCCGCCACGACCCCGAAGGCTTCTGCGGATCTGGTAACCATGGAGGTCGGCTGGCTGGTCGGGACGGCCCTATCGGTCTGCGCCGCGGTCGTGCTCTGGCCCTACTCGCCGCCGACGAAATTCAGCGACACGCTGACCTCGTTGGTACGCGCACAGTCCCGCGCGGTCGCAATCTTCTGGCTGCCGCGCGCAACCCGGGAGGAGCAGATCGCCGCGGTCGGGGCGAGCGACGATCCATCGCGGACGCTGGAGTCCATGTTCCGCGGTGAACTGAAGCGCCCCGGCAGCGCCTACCGCCGAGAGCGCACGATGCTGCGCTTGTTCGAAGAGGTTCGGCGGCTCCGGCTGGCTCTCAGATTGGTCGCTCGACAGGGAAGTCCGCCCTACTTCGCCGGCGATGCGCACCTCGCAACCTGCACCGCCGAGGCACTCGACCACGCAGCCGAACTGGCGCCCACCCGGACAGCCGACCTCACCTCCTTCGAGGAGCTGCAGAGCGCCCGCGATACCCATTGGCGCTCGGTAGAGGTGTCGGCCGAGCGGTTGCTGGCGGCCGGCGACGCCGAGGGCGTCAAGAAGCGCGTGTCGTCAGCCTTCTCGGTCCGGATGCTCAGTCTGTTGTCGCTGCCCATCGTGCGGGACGCACCGCTGACCAATGCGCCGCCGCGAACTCCGATTCCGGACACCAAGGTGCTGGGCACCACCATCCCGTCGGTGGTCGCCGTCATCCATCCCTGGCGACAGGTCCAGGCCGAGCTGAATCCGGCCGCCCCGTGGTTCCGCAATGCGCTGCGGCTGGGACTGGCGATCGCCATCGCCTTGGTCGTTGTCGAACTAACCGGTGTCGAGAAGGGCTACTGGGTGGTGCTGGGCACCTTGAGTGTGCTGCGACTGGATCGCAAGTCCACCGGGCTCATCGCCGGGAAGGTGTTCATCGGCCAGCTGATCGGCTTCGTCATCGGCGCCGGGATGCTGGTCGTCCTACACCGCAATCCCGAGTTGGCATGGGTGACGCTGCCGCTGATCGTGGGCCTGGCCGGCTACGTGACGGGCACCGCAGGCACGATCGTGTCGCAGATCGTGTTCACCGCCACCCTCATCAATCTCGTGTCCATCTCGCTGCCTGACGCGACGGGGGTGTCCCAGTTGCGCCTGTTGGATGCAGTGCTAGGTCTGGTCGTTGCCGTGGTCGTCAGTGTGTTGATCCTGCCGCGGGGAGTGACGCCGCAGGTTGAGGCGTCACTCAGCGAGGCCATGGATGCAGCGGTGAAACTGCTGCGCGCCTCCGTCAGCAGATTCGCCGCCCTACTCTCGGGCGAACACGACCTTCCTGACGTCACGGCGGAGCAGACAACCGCAAAGGTTGCACTGGAACGAGCTACCGAGACCCTGGACCTGGCGCTGTCGCAGGGATCGGGGCGCGGCGCCCCGGCGGTCATCAAGGCACGAATCATCTCGTTGATCGAACACGTGACCTTTGTAGCCGAGGTGCTGGGCACGCAAGTGGACAACTACCCCGACGGTATTCGATCACGCAGAATCGCAGGGGATTTGGTGGCCGCAACCGACGCGATAGTCCGACGGATGTCAGCCAATTCGCGCCGATTGCTGGCCCAGATCGAGGATCTTCCCGACGATGCGGAAATTCCCGAGGCCATGACGCTCTCGCAGCCGCTACCCGAACTCGAGCACGCCCGTCGCACGATTGCGCGAGAGGTCGACGTCTGGGCCGAGCGGCGGCGAGCGGACATGGCCGCGCCACTCACCCGGTTGTTCTGGACGCTGCAATGGCTCGAGGAAATCGACATGATCGCCGGCAACGTCGGTCGGGTGGCCGCCGCGCTGCGCGACCAACTGGACCAACAGGACCTCGCCGCGACCAACTGACGCCGCGCCGGGTTCCCAACACAGTCCCGCGGTGTGCACTTGTCCGCTTGGTACCGTTTCCGGATGCGCCGACTTCTGCTTGTCGTCATCGCCGCGGTCGCGGCGCTGGTGGCGATAGCCGCGGGAGTCGCCGTCGCAACAGCGGTCGAATCACCCGACACCGGCAACAGCACGCCCACACCCGCGGTGGCCTCACCTCAACCGACGCCTCCGGCCAGTGCGCCATCGCCGCCCCCGTCGCCAGCGCCGTCCACCCCCACGCCAGTCGCGGCTGAGATTGTTCTGCACGGGCCCCGCTCGGCGAACAAGGTCGCGCTCACCTTTGACGCGGACCTCTCCGATTGGGCCCTCAGCCGCGTCCGCGACGGCCGCTACCCCGCACAGGTCAACACCGAAGTGCTCGAGGAGCTGGAGTCGACAAAGACTGCGGCGACGGTGTTCGTCACCGGGTTGTGGGCTGAGGAGTATCCAGCGGCGATGCGACGTATCGCGGGAAACCCGCGACTGGAACTGGCCAACCACACCTTCAACCATGACGCCTGG
>JAUPKM010000449.1 GCA_030837445.1 Actinomycetota bacterium | reverse complement strand
TGCAGGTCCTCATCCGCCGCCACGAGAACATCAAACGCAGCATCGGCGTCTCGGTGCCGATCCCGGTCGATGCCGCCACCGTGATGAAAGCAATCTGGGAGTCCCTGCTGTTGCGCGGCAAGGATGCCGAACAGCTGACCCTCGACTTTGCCGAAGCTACCTCCACATCCCTGGCCGAACAGGTTGAGGTCGAATGGACCAACGCGGCCGAACGGGAGAAGGCGTCGCGGACCCGGTTCAGGCAGGCCGGACTCAAACCCGACACCGTCGAACACGCACTGACGGAGGTGCGCCGCGCCCTCGGCGGGCCGGCCGATGTCGAAACCTTCACCCGCACAGCACTATCCATTCTGGGTGCCCCGGTCAGCGACACCGACGACGGGTTCACCGCGATCATCACCGCCCTCCCAGCCGCGGTCCGCGATCAACTGCCGCCCACCAAGAACGGGCGACTGCACTTCCACCGCTCGCTGCCCGTCCCCGCCGGGCACAGCGTGCTCACCCGCACCGACGCCACGGTCGATGCGCTGTCGCGCTACGTCCTTGACGCCGCACTGGACTCCCGACTCGACCCGGCGGCCCGACCTGCCCGCCGCGCGGGTGTGCTGCGCACCAGCGGCGTCACAAAGGTGACCATCTTGCTCATGGTGCGTCATCGGCTGGAGATCACCATCCCCGGCTCGGCCGGCACCGTCACCCAGGTCGCCGAGGAAGCCAAGTTCCTGGCGTTCACCGCGAGTGGCGATACCTTGACCTGGTTGCCGCAGGGCGAGGTCGACGCGCTGCTGTCGTTGATGCCGTCGGGCAACGTCGACGACGCGCTGGCCCGAACGCAGTTGGGCCGTGCCCTGGGCCGCCTGGAGGCGCTCAGTAAACACCTCACCACAACGGGTAAAGACGCGGCAAAGGACTTGGTGTCCGAACATCAGGCGGTGCGCAGCGCCTCCAAGGCCGCCGGACGCGCACCCACCGTCCGATTCCTGCCACCCGCCGACGTCCTCGGTATCTACGTGTTCCTACCGGAAGCCGGTGCCCGATGAGCGCACTCACCGTTTTCCGGGCCGTTCGCACGGTCGGCACCGCACTGCCCGCCGAAGCCCTCCCCCGGGCCAATGAACTGCGCATGCCCGGCCAGACCGCCGACGCGTACCAGCTGTCACCGGGGATGGCCGTCAACGGCGCCATCGCCCGCGCCTGGGAAGCCATGCTCGCCGCACACCGGAGCTGGTGCACCGCGTTGGAGCGACTGCCAGACGGTGACGCCGCCACCAAACTCACCCGGGACAAATGGCTGCTACCGCTGCTTTACGAACTCGGTTGGGGCTGGCCCGATGTCGTCAGCGGTGGCCTGCCGGTGCCGCCTGGCCTCGGCGAGACCGAGGCACCGCACTTCCCCATCTCGCACCGCGTCGCCTGGCCCGATGCCGCCAACGCCTCGACCTGGGCGCCACTGCACCTGGTGGGCGCCGGAATCGACCTGGACACCAAGACCGCGGGGGTGACCGCCCGGGCGCCGCAGGCCATGGTGCAGGACTACCTCAACCGGGAAGACCATGCGCTGTGGGCGATCGTGTCCAACGGCCATCAGCTGCGGCTGCTGCGTGACGCCTCCAGCCTGACCCGGCAGTCGTTCGTCGAGTTCGACCTCGACGCGATCTTCACCGACCAGCTCTACGCCGACTTCCGCATCCTCTTCCTGACCGTCCATGCCAGCCGGTTCGCGCCCCGCTTGGACGACAAGGCCGCGAAAGCGGTTGCCGACAGTGAGGACTCCGGTGAAGACGCCGAGGTCGAGCTGGCCCAGCCCAAGCTCGACAACTGCTGGCTGGAACGCTGGCGCACCAACGCCATCGACGACGGTGCCCGTGCCCTGCTGAACCTGCAGCACGGCATCGCGGTCGCGCTGCAGGAACTCGGCACCGGGTTCGTCTCGCACCCGGCCAACGCTGCCCTGCGCGAGACGCTGGCCGCCGCCACCGACGCCGACCGCGACCTGCAGCGCGCGCTGCTGCGCATCGCCTACCGCCTGATCGTGCTGTTCGTGGTCGAGGACCGCGCTCTGCTGCACCGCTCCGATGTTCCCGTCAGCGCCCGCACCCTGTATGCGGACTACTTCTCCACCGCGCAGTTGCGTCGGCTGGCGGCCGAGCCGATCGGCGGCTGGCACACCGACCTGTGGCAGGCGCACCAGATCGTCACCGACGCTTTGGCCGGCGACGGACTGGCCGCGCTGGGGCTGAGCGGTCTTGGCGCCAGCCTCTTTTCGCGGGACGCGCTGAGCATCCTCGACGGCGCCGAGTTGCCCAACCGGGCCTTGCTCGCCGCGGTGCGGGCGCTGGCCCAGATTGACGACCCGGTCACCGGGCTGCCGCGGCCCGTCGACTACCGCAACCTCGACAGCGAGGAACTCGGCGGCATGTACGAAGGATTGCTGGCCTACACACCGCGGTATCACGCCGACGAGCGGGCGTTCGCCCTCGAGGTGTCTACCGGCAACGAACGCAAGAAGTCCGGTTCGTATTACACCCCCTCGGATCTGATCGCGCTGGTGCTGGACGAGGCGCTGAACCCATTGATCGACGAGGCCGTTCGGGAACCCGACCCGCAGCAGGCGCTGTTGGATCTGACGGTGGTCGATCCGGCCTGCGGCAGTGGGCATTTCGTTGTCGCAGCCGCCCGGCGGATCGCCTCAGCACTGGCCACCGTGCGCACCGAAGAGACTGAACCCACCCCCGCGGCACTGCGGGCGGCTACCGCCGATGTCATCGAACGCTGCGTGTACGGCGTGGATCTCAACGATCTGGCGATCGAGATCACCAAGGTGGCGCTGTGGCTGGAAGCCTTCGATGCCGATCGGCCGTTCCCGTTCCTGGACGCGCACTTCCGCGTCGGCAACGCACTGCTGGGGACCACGCCAGAGTTGTTGCGCCACAACATTCCCGACACAGCATTCGTCGTGTTGGGTGATGATGACAAAGATTGGACCAAGAAGCTCAAGGCCCGCAACAAGTCCGAACGCCAAGCCGACCAGGATCAGCTCACGCTGAGCTTCGGCCCCGAAACCCTCAACGTCGAAACCAGCCAATTCACCAAGGCCGCCCACGAAGCCGACACCGGCAGCGTCGCGTCGGTGGCCGCCCTGCGCGCCCGCGCCGACGCGTGGCGCCGCCTGGAAGCCGACCCTGACCTGGTGGCCGCGAAACTGGTCGCCGATGGGTGGTGTGCGGCGTTCGTTCAGCCCAAAGCCGGGGCCACCACGTCCGGTCAGGGCATCACCCATGCCACCGTGCGCGCGCTGTCCGAAACACCGGAGTCGGTACCCGACACCATCGTCACCCAGGTCAATGCCTTGGCGCGGCAGTACCGGTTCTTCCATTGGCACTTGGAGTTCCCTGGCATCTTCACTGTCCCTGACGACGGCAGCGCCGACACGGGTACTGGGTGGACCGGTGGATTCTCCTGCGTCGTGGGCAACCCGCCTTGGGAAGCGCTCCAGCTCGAAGACAAGCAGTTCTTTGGCAACCTCGGTCGCACCGACATTGAGAACGCCGCGAACACCGATCTTCGAAAGAAGATGATCGCAAAGTTGAAAGATAGCGATCCGGACCTGTTTCAGCTATACAACGGTGCACGGCGACAGTCCGATGGAACAACCCATCTCGTACGCGGCGGCCGCTATCCGCTGACAGCGCAGGGAAAGATCAACACCTACAGCGTGTTCGCCGAAACCATGCGCACGATATTGAGTCCCGAAGGGACAGCAGGCATCATCACTCCGACTGGCCTTGCGACAGACAACAATACGGCACCATTTTTCGCCGACACACT
>JAUPKM010000448.1 GCA_030837445.1 Actinomycetota bacterium | reverse complement strand
GATCTCCCGGTATCCCGAGCCGGTGGCAAGGATCACCGATCTGGCCTGGTATTCCGCGCCCTCACCCGTGCGAACCGTGTTGATGTCGCCGTCCAGCTCGGCCGCGACGACATCATCGGTGATGACCTCGGTACCGAACCGGACTGCCTGGGCCCGCATCTGCTCCATCAGTTCGGGGCCTTGGATGCCATCGGTGAAGCCCGGGAAGTTCTCAACCTCAGTGGTGTTCATTAGGGCGCCACCAGCGGTGACTGCGCCTTCGATTAGCACTGGTTCGAGTTGCGCCCGGGCCGCATAGATCGCCGCGGTGTAGCCGGCTGGACCGGAGCCGATGATGATCAGGTCGCGCACGCCGCTGGACATGGGTCTCCATTGTTGGGGAACAAAGTGTGTGCGGGGCCCGGCACTGTCGGGCACCCAGTGGTTAGGCCAACGAGTCTAGGGGTCGTGGTATTCCAGGTCTGACAGCGCCGCCACTGCCTCAGCGCGCCATCACCACGACCGCTCGAGTGCGGACCTGGGGATCATTGCGGTTGCAGAGAGTGCCCACGACCACAACGTCTGCGGTCCTGTCCTGATCGCCGGCGCTGAAGGCCATGATGGCGGAGGGCAGGTTCTCATAGGTGGCCAGGTCGATCATCCGCAGGTCCACCATCGATGCCCCCACCCCTTCCAGGCAGGACTTGACGCCGGCCGAGGTGGCCGCGAACGAGGAAGCCCGGCGGTCCGGCGCTGGGGCCGAGGTCGGAGTGGTGGTCATGTTCGCGGCGACGGTGGGAGCGAGGCTATTGGCGGTATAGCTGAGGCCGGAGGAGATCGGCTGGACGGTGAAACCGCCGTTGTCGGTGGTGTCAGTGATCGCGTTCAGGTCGGTGCGACTCGGCGCCGGTGCGGCGGCTGGCGGTGTCGGAGTTGAGCTCGAATTGACGACCAGCGCCACGCCCACCGCTCCGACGTCAGCGATACCGGCTGCTGCGTAGAGCCAACGGCCGCGACCGCGGTGCTGGGAGGATGGCTGGGAGGCCGGCTGCGCCAACGGGGCGGCCGGCAGGGGTGCAGCGGCCGGGAGCGGTGCCGCGGCTGCGGATGATCGACTGGCGGACTCGGCCGCGATGACCTGAGTCAGCCGGGTGGTGATGTCCTCCGGCATGGTGAGGTCGGGCAGTGAGCCGAGGATCCCGACTACGCGGTCGATCTCGTCGTTGGACGGGAGCTCCGATTCGCCATCGACGTTCATTGGTCCTCACCACCTCCTTCCGGCTGCTGCGACTGGGGTAGGACGGAACCGTCCGGTGGGGGGTTCCCCGGTTCGGCATCGGTACCGGATCGGATTCCGATGAGCTGCTTGGCCAGTTTCGCCCGGCCGCGGGCGCAGCGACTCTTGATGGTTCCCGTCGGGCAGTCCAGGATTCGCGCGGCTTCTTCCACCGGATAGCCCTCGACATCGACCAGCACTATCGCGGCCCGTTGGTCCGGCGGCAGGGTCGCCATCGCGCGGTTGATCTCCAAACTGAGTTCCAGGGAGGCGAGATCATCGCGTGGGTCGGCCAGCGTGTCATGGCCGAACTCGGGGTCGCTGCCGGGCAGTGGGACTGTCGGTCGAACCTTGCGCCGACGCAGTCGGTCGAGGCAGGCATTGACCACGACGCGGTGCAGCCAGGTGGTCACCGCCGCTTCGCCCCGGAATGAGCCGGCGTTGCGAAACGCCGAGATCATCGCATCCTGCAGGCCGTCGGCGGCCTCCTCTCGGTCGCCGGTGGTGCGTAGCGCCACCGCCCAGAGCCGATCGCGATGGCGAAGCATCAGCGTCTGGAAGGCGTCGGCGTCGCCGTCGACGTGGGCGCGCAGCAGTTCGGCGTCGGTTGGCTCCGCTGTCACTTGCTGGTCTCTCCGTGAGGCCCGTAGATCACTGCCTCACGGATACCAGCCCGGAATCCTGTGTCGCTCCACGATGTGTCGGCGACCTGTGACAACCGGGTGAACCACACCAGCACAGCTCGGGCCTGCGTGGGTCTTGGCAGCCGAATGAACACCGACTGTCCCGCCTGCTCGACCGAGGCGACTTCGGTGAAACTGTCCAGCCCGCCATAGGTGCTGTCTCCCAGCATCACGGTGAGATCAGTGGAGGTACCGCTCAGTTGCAGATCGAGCGCGCTCACTTGCTCCGGCTGGCCGAGATCGAACACCACGCCCACACCTGGCTTACCGCCGACATCCGCGGTGAAATACGGCTTGGATGTCCAGGCGGTGCCCAGGTCGCCGTCAGTCACATTCGGCAGCATCTGGGGATACTCAGAACCATCACCGTAAGGATCCAAGGTGGTCATGGCCACTATCTCGAGGGTGCTCTCGGTGGCCCCGATCTTTGGGTCGCGGGGCGACACCACCACGCCGTCGTCAGTGCGCACCGCAGTCTGCTGGTTGCGGCTCCGCGCCTGATCCGAGGCCTGCGTGATACCGGCCATCACGAGGCCGCCGACAGCCAGTGCGACGACTCCCACTGCGGCAGATCTGAGGGCCAATCGGGTGCGGCGGCTGCTCGGCGCGGCCCCCGCAATCGGCTCTCGATCCAGGCCATCACGGGCGACGGCCAGGGCGGAGTTGATCTCCCGAACGCTCAGCGGGCTGTCCCGGT
>JAUPKM010000447.1 GCA_030837445.1 Actinomycetota bacterium | reverse complement strand
GAACCTGTTGTGCGCCCAGATCCTGTTGCTGGCTGCGGAGGATCCCGACCGCGATATCTACCTCTACATCAACTCCCCGGGCGGTTCCGTCACCGCCGGGATGGCGATCTACGACACCATGCAATACGTCGAGAGTGATGTCGCCACGGTGGCGATGGGGTTGGCTGCCTCGATGGGCCAGTTCCTACTGAGCGCCGGTGCCAAGGGTAAGCGGTACGCGCTGCCACATGCGCGGATCATGATGCACCAGCCCTCCGGCGGGATCGGCGGAACCGCGTCGGATATCAAGATCCAGGCCGAGCAGATGTTGCACATCAAGAAGCAGATGGCCGAGTTGATCGCTGAGCAGACCGGGCAGACACTGGAGCAGGTCGAGTCGGATTCGGACCGGGATCGGTGGTTCACCGCCGATGCGGCGCTCGAGTATGGCTTCATCGACCAGGTCGTGCGCAACGCGGCCGATGTCACCGGCAGCGGCGGCACCAAAGCACGGGGAGCGAAGAAGTGAACGTGCCACCTGCCACGCGCCACCCGTCGCCGTCGAGAGGATCAGTCGTGACCGAGTACGCGCCTCAGTCCCGCTATGTGTTGCCGGAGTTTCGCGAGCGCACGGCCAACGGTGAACGGGTGCACAACCCGTACACCAAGCTGTTCGAGGAGCGGATCATCTTCCTCGGGGTGCAGATCGACGACGCCAGCGCCGACGATGTGATGGCGCAGTTGTTGTGCCTGGAGTCGATGGATCCGGATCGCGACATCTCGATCTACATCAACTCCCCCGGTGGCTCCTACACCGCGATGACGGCGATCTACGACACGATGCAGTTCGTCAAGCCGGAGATTCAGACCGTCTGCCTGGGCCAAGCGGCCAGTGCTGCCGCGGTGCTGCTGGCCGCCGGCGCCCCCGGAAAGCGGTTCGCGCTTCCCCACGCCAGGGTGCTCATCCACCAGCCCTACACCGAAGGTGGTGGCCAGGGATCGGATATCGAGATCCAGGCCAAGGAGATCCTCCGGATGCGCCAGGAGATGGAGGGTATCCTCGCCCAGCACACCGGTCGCAGCGCGGAACAGGTCGAGAGCGATATCGAGCGGGACAAGATTCTGACCGCGGATATGGCCAAGGAATACGGAATCGTGGACCAGGTCATCAACTCCCGCAAGATGGCAGCGAAGTAGTCGGAGGGTTGACGATCCCCTGGGAACGCGCCCGGCGTCGAAGTGACCTATTGTCGGAATGTGGGGGTACCGTTCTCCTAACAACGCGGTTCCCGCTCGGGGGGCCGGGCAAAGGAAGGGTCGGGCTGTGGCGCGTATCAGTGATGGTGCCGACCTGCTGAAGTGTTCCTTCTGCGGGAAGAGTCAGAAACAGGTCAAGAAACTCATCGCCGGACCTGGGGTCTACATCTGCGATGAGTGCATCGACCTGTGCAACGAGATCATCGAGGAGGAGTTCAACGAGACCTCCGATCTTCAGTTCGACGAACTGCCCAAGCCGCGCGAGATCTACGAATTCCTGGGCCGCTACGTAATCGGCCAGGAGGCCGCGAAGAAGGCTCTGAGCGTCGCCGTCTACAACCACTACAAGCGGGTGCAGGCGGGCGCCAACGAACGCAAGGCTGCCGACGACATCGAGTTGGCCAAGTCGAACATTCTGCTGCTCGGGCCCACCGGGTCGGGCAAGACGCTGTTGGCACAGACGCTGGCGCGGATGTTGAACGTGCCGTTCGCGATCGCCGATGCAACAGCGTTGACGGAGGCCGGTTACGTCGGCGAGGACGTCGAAAACATTCTGCTGAAGCTCATCCAGGCCGCTGACTACGACGTCAAGCGGGCCGAGACCGGGATCATCTACATCGACGAGATCGACAAGATCGCCCGCAAGAGCGAGAACCCCTCGATCACCCGCGATGTCTCCGGTGAAGGTGTGCAGCAGGCGTTGCTGAAGATCATTGAGGGAACGACCGCGTCGGTACCCCCGCAGGGGGGTCGGAAGCACCCACATCAGGAGTTCATCCAGATCGACACCAGCAACGTGCTGTTCATCGTCGGTGGCGCGTTCTCCGGACTGGACACCATCATCTCCCAGCGGGTCGGCAAGCACACTCTCGGCTTCACCGGTGACCTTGAGCGGGCCAACGTCAATGAATTGGATGTGTTTGCAGAGGCCATGCCCGAGGACATGCTCAAGTTCGGCCTGATTCCTGAATTCATTGGGCGACTTCCGGTGATGACCTCGGTAAGTGCGCTCGATCTGGACGGCATGATGCAGGTGCTGACCGAGCCTAAGAACGCCTTGGTCAAGCAGTATCAGCGACTGTTCGAATTGGACAACGTCACGCTGGAGTTCGAACCGGAGGCGTTGGAGGCCATCGCAGATCAGGCGATGAAGCGGGGCACCGGCGCCCGTGGGCTGCGGGCGATCATGGAGGAAGTCCTCCTCAACGTGATGTACGACGTGCCGAGTCGAGACGACGTGGCGGCAGTGGTGATCACCCGTGAGGTTGTTGAGCAGAATGTGCTCCCCACCCTTGTGCCGATCCGACCCGCACGCCGGGGTCGCGAGCGTCGCGAGAAGACAGCCTGACCTTCGCCGTTTCGCCACGCGCCCCCGAGGCGGGATCTTCTTTGCGTGCCTATGCCGTATTTCCCATGTGTACCTTCAGGCACTTGCGGCTCAATAGCCACAAGCAATAGTTCTTTCGGGTCATACGCTGCCGACTTTTCGTGCTAATACTGGGCCAAGGCAGGCGCGTCTGACGTGGTTCTCGCAGCGGCGTCAATAGCGTGCCCTCGAGGACGCTGTTCGTTGCTGCGGCAATCCGTCGTGGTGTCCGATGTTCCTTCCACAGACCTCAGGAGTGATCGAGTTGCGAACGAGCCGGTTTGGAGACCTCCGACGGGGGTCGAAGTTGACACTCGCCGTTGCTGGCGCGTCGGTCGCGCTGGTCGTCACCGGCGTTCCCGCGCAGGCCGCGCCGGGGCAGGCCGCTGCCAGTCGGGTGGGCGCCACGGCCACTGGCAGCGCGGCGCGCGCAGCCGTCGCGCCACGGCCGGGCGACTTTCTGGCCCGAGTGGTCAGGACCGGCAGCGCGGGGCTCGCGGTGCGGGCCAAGGCCACCACAGCGAGTGCGTTCGTCCGGCGACTGCCGAATGGTGCGATGGTGCGGATCTCCTGCCAGGCGGCCGGTCAGGTCGTGACAGGCGCGGGTCGGAAGTCCAACGTGTGGAATCAGCTGTCCGGACCGGTCAGCGGTTGGGTGTCAGATATCTACACCCTGACCCCCGCGGTGAGCGGATTCTCCCCGCAGATCCGCCGCTGCCCCCGCCCGACACCGACTCCAAAGCCGACCCCCACTCCCACGCCTGCGACCACGGTCGTCGTCCTGCCCGCCTGGGGGACCAGTCTGGCCGTCCGCACCGAACCCACTACCAAGGCGTCCGCGACCAGCCAGTTGGCAAACGGCAGCCGAGTCACGATCAGTTGCCAGGCGACCGGCGAGCGCGTCGCCACCACCGGCGCGAGCTCGGCCGTCTGGAACAAGATCTCGGCGCCGACTGCTGGCTGGATCTCCAACCTTTACACCTCCGCCGCCAACAAGGACGCCTTCACCGCTGGCATCCCTCGCTGCCAGACCACCCTCGGCTGACCTCGCCCCCATACGGGGCAGCGGTCTCTATTCTGCCCGGCCAGCTTGGAGCCGCCGGCTCAGGTGCCTGGGCTGGTTGGGCGGGCAGCCACGGCGTCCATTTCCGCGGCGGATGAGCGGCAGATCGGGCGTTGGCGGCCACATCTGTAAATGGGCGGGCATTCGCGGCCACATATGGCCGCCAACGCCCGCAATCTCCAAGAGCTGGCCGCCAATGCCCGATTTCCAGGTGTGAGCCGCGTGTCTGAGGCGTTGCGGCGCCCAGGTGGAACCGAAGTAGCGGAGTCGGGGCCGGACAGGGGCTGTGCCCGGGGTGGAGGGAGGCGGGCCAGCCGCCGCTACTCGATCTCGGCTGGCTCCGCAGGCGGCAGGACCACATCCG
>JAUPKM010000446.1 GCA_030837445.1 Actinomycetota bacterium | reverse complement strand
CGAGGTACACCGTCGATCCGGAGACTGCCATCGCGTAAACAGCGCCGACGACGATGTTCGGGTTCCATGCCATCACAGTTCCGGTGGTGGCGTCCACCGCCGCCGCCCTATTGCGGGTGGTCCCGCTGACCTGTGTGAAGGAGCCCCCAACGTAGACCGTCGAACCTGAAACGGCCAGGGCGTACACCTCCGTGGGTGTGGATCCGGCCACAGTAGGCTTCCACATCGGATCCAGAGTGCCATCGGCAGCGACGTGGGCCAATCGGTTGCGAGGCACCCCGTTCAGGCTCGTGAAGCTACCGCCCAGATAGAAACCGCCTGCCCCGTCGGCCGCGACCGCGAAGATCGAACCGTAGTCCACGAATAGGAATCGCCGGTCGACGACCCCAACCGTGGAATCCACCAAGGCGCCAGGGCCGGTCGCGGCACCGACCGACGTGAAACCGCCAGCGACGTAGGTGACTCCGGAACCCTCAGCAATCGTGGTCACATTCGCGGTCGGGGAATCCCGGATGATGGCGGGCGGAGCGGCCTGGGCGGGAGACGTGCCGGCGCTCACAAACAGCCCCGCCAACATCGCCGCCACCGCGACGAGCCCGAGGGTGCGTAGGCGCTTGGCCCACCGAAGTGGTCCACCGTCGGCCGACAGATGCGCCTCTCCCAGAACAGTCATACCCGACACCTTCCCACATCTGTCAACACGCGTGTCCCTGTCTCCCGAGGGCCGTGCGCGGGCACCGTTGCGGCGCTGGCGCACTGTGGAGTCTCGTGTCGAGTACAGTGACCCGTCTCGGCTCGTTCGTAGCCGCAATGTGAGGACGCAAATGGCGCAGATGGAACAGGCATCGCCCCGCGAATGCTGGAGTCAACCCCGCCTCGTGGTGCTAAACCATGGACAAGACGCCGGTAACGGGCTCCCCGAAGAGGTAGCGGATGCGTTCTTCCCGTCTAACCTCGTCGGCCCGTCCTAGCATGCACGCTGTGTTGACCTGGTCGGGCAGCCTCCGCCGGTGACACCCGGTGCGGCCAACCACCTGCAGGTTTCACCCTCTGGGTGGCTGGTTTCCGGCGCCGATGACGGCTTGCACGTTCTCGAGGCCACCCACCTCGACATGGTCGATGGTCGGGTCAAGGGAGCAACCTTCGGCTTGCTGAGTGCATCGGAGTCGAGCCGACTCGTTGCCAGACTGGGTCACAGCAGTGTCCCCGGCGATTCCGCCCCCGACACCCCTTGGGCGGCCGTGGCTCACCGCGCAGATGGCTCGCTGTCCTTGGCTTGCTCTCCGATGTTGGTGTCGGGACTGTTCTTGACAGTTGAACGAGATGGCAGACGGACACGCCTGATTGCGGCCACCGACCCCGTCCGGGTATTGCGCACGATGCGAGGTCGGCTGAACCTCAATCAGGATTTCATCCACCATTTCGCCATGTTCTCGGCGGCACCCCGAGGAACCCCTTTCACCGATATCGTGCGGGTCCCACCCGGAGATACCGTCGTGTGGCGGCCGGGTCAACAGTCGATCACAACAGTTGAGTGGTGCGGTCCGGCCACCCTCCCTGCGCCACACCGCGAAGGCAACCTCGTCGCCCGTGACTACCTACGCACCTTCGATGCCGTCGTGGCGGACCTGGCGGCTCGGTCGGGACCCCTCGTCGCCACAGTCTCGGGTGGGCTGGACTCCACCTTTCTGGCGTCCTCACTCGCTCGTGTTGCCACCCCCGAGAACCCTGTCCACGGCTTCTGCCACTCCCCACTGCCCGAAGCAAACTGCACGCCCATGGCCCACTTCGACCCGGACGACTTCCCCCTTGCACAACTGATGGCTGCCGACTACGCCGATCTCCTTTCGGTCACCGCCATGCGCAACACGGACCACATCCACCCGCTGGACGCAGCCCTCGCCCGTTCCGAACTCACCGGCTGGCCCACGTCCTCGGCGACAAACGCCGTCTGGCTCAACGACTTCAACAACCAGGCCGCATCCCTCGGCGCCACCACCGCATTCGTCGGTGTCTGCGGCAACGCAACCTTCAGTGACAGCCACCTATATGCCTCGGGTTACTACCTCCGTCGCGGGAGAGTCGATCGATCGCTGTCCCTTGCCGCGGCCCAGATGGGTCATGGCCAGAGTTGGCGCTCCGCAATGAGGAGCCGCGTTTTTCGGCCTCTGCGCCAGAGTCCGCCCGCGAACAGTCAACGCTGGGTGACGCTCGGTTTGCGCATCCCTGTGGCGAAGACTCACCCCAGCCCGAGTCGCGACACCTACCTCGCCTGGTGCTCGGGGCACCTGCACTCAATGGCTGGGTCCCTCAACCCAGCGAGCGCGCCGGGGATTCTCCTTGTCGACCCGTTCGCTTCTCGCGCGGTAATTGAACTAGCGGCCGAAATTGAGCCGCGCCACTGGCAACGCGGCGCCCCCGACCGCGCTTTCGCCCGTCAGGTTGCCAAGGGGCGGGTACCCGAGGCAATCAGAACTCGGCGTCGACGCGGAGGACAGGGAAGGGACGCTTGGTATGTCGTCAGCCGCGACTTGGACCGTCTCGATCGGGCACTAGCCCACGTGCGTGGCTCGCAGGTGTTGTCCGAGGTACTCGACCTGGACATCTTCACGAGGGTCGTTGCCGGGCTTCGTAAGCGCCCCGAACACGACCCGCCCAGCCACATAGATCTGGAGGATCTCCTCCGGATTTTGGCACTTGGCGAGTACCTGCACTGGGTTGATGCCGAGTTCGGCTCGGCAGTCGTCCCGGCGCCAGGGATTCGACCCCAGGGGGGTCTGAATCCGTCGGGTAGATACGGGCCCGCAGGAACTCCAGCGGGGCCGCCGCTGGGCTCAGGGGATTGAACTATGGGCCAGTGCCAACCATAGGCCGGTGCAAAGACTCGCTACGGCAACGGTTGGATTGTGGTGGGCACCGGGATGGTCTGCGGAACTGATCCCGGCGCGGTCTTCAGCAAGGACGTGCCGCGCTGGCCGAGGGGCCAGCTTCGATATCGCCACAGCAGTTGACCACCGGTGGCAAGGTGGAACCCGGTCAACTTGCTGGAATTGCGCCTGGGACCGCCGGTTCCGTTGTAGGTCTGGCCGAGCATCAGTTGGGCGTTGCGGGCCGCGCCGGTGGCCCGGTAGGAAAATCGTCCGAGTGCCTCGTCCAGGGCGATCGACCACGTCCCGCCGGGCGACATGGCATTGCCACCCACCTGAACCCAGTAGTCGCTGCTGGACTCGATCAGGTCGCTGGCCGCCGGATACACCAGCGAACCCTGGCTACTTCGGAAGTCGAGTCGGCCGAGACGTGGAGTCATCCGCAGTGTGTCTGCGGAGTGGGGCTTCATTAGGTAGCTGCCGCCGGTGATCTGGAACTGCACTTCCCCGTCGGTCATCATCAGCCACGGCTGAACCGCGGCACCGCTGGAGTTGGTGAGAGCAACCTCGAACGGTACGCCCTTCGGAACCTTGT
>JAUPKM010000445.1 GCA_030837445.1 Actinomycetota bacterium | reverse complement strand
TCACCGAGGTCGACGTTGGTCACCCAGCCCACCACTGCCCAACAGGGGGCAGACGACCTGCAGGCCTGGTTGACGGCGGCCAAGATCCCCGGGCCATACGTTTTGGTCGCACATTCCTGGGGCGGCATGCTGACCTCGATGTACGCCGGCAGCCACGGCGAGCAGGTGTCGGGCCTGGTATTCGTCGATTCGGCGACCCCCAACCTGCAAGACGCCCTGACGCCGGAGCAATGGTCGACGTTCATCGGTGGGCTGGCCCCACTCGTGGACGGCTCCAACGCTGAAGTGCCGGACTACCCGGCCAGCATGGACGCAGTGCGAGCGGCGGCCGAGGAGCTGCCAACGGTGCCGACGGTGGTCATCACTTCCGATCAGCAATTCGCCTTCGGGGCTGGCGGAGCCGAGACATGGCCGGCCTGGGTCCAAGCGCAGGCCGACTTCGCCGTCCAGCACAACGCTCGCCACATCACCGAAACTCACAGTTCACACATGATCCCGTTGACGCAGCCACAGCTGGTGGCCGACGCTGTGATTGAGGTTGTCGCGGAGGCCCGAGGCTGACCGCGACGACACTAGTTCCGGTTCAGTATCGCCAACAACCGCAGGATCTCCAGGTACAGCCACACCAGACTCACCATCAACCCGAAGGCCATCCGCCAGGACTCCTTCTCGGGCACGCCATACTGCGTGGTCTTGACGATGTTGTCGAAGTCGATGACCAGCGAGAACGACGCCAGCCCGACGGCGAACAGGCACAGCGCGATACCGAGCCCGCCCATCCCGTAGAAGCCGAACCCGTTGCCCACGCCGAACAGCGCCGCGATCAGCGAGATGAAGGCGATAACCAGGTAGGAGATCAGCATGATTGAGAAGACCTTGCGGGTCTTGCTCGTCACCCGCACCAACTTCGAGCTGTAGACGAACAGCATCACCGCGAACACGATCAACGTCGCGCCGACCGCCTGCAGCACCAAGTTCCCGTTGCCGTTGGCCTCGCCGTAGGCCTGGTAGAACTTGCTGATCCCGCCGAGCGCCATGCCTTCGAAGATGGAGTACAGCACCACCAGAATGGGACTGGCGGACTTCTTGAAGATCACGAACATGGCGATCACGAACGCCACCAGACCCGCACCAAGCACCAGCCATGGGCCACTCTGGACAAGGTTCCAGCCGACGGCGGCACCCACCAGCAGGATGAAGAACGAGATGGCCGACTTGACGATGACGTCCTGCATGGTCATTCGGCCACCGGTGGCCAGCCCGCCACCGGCCGGTCCACCCACAACGGGCGGCGCGCCGTACTGCGATCCGGTGGCGACACCTCCGGCTTGTGCGTAGGCGGTCGTGCCCTCCGCGTAGAGGGCGCCGGAACCACCCGGTTGGGCGGCTTCCTTCTCGGCCTTTGCCAGGAATGGATTGCCAGACATGTGTACTTCCTCCGTGGGTGTCGAGTTCAGACTCGGCTACAACGATAACGTCGGCACGACTTCGCGCCTGCCAAGGAAACGTCGGGAGTACCGCCGAACATTCCGTGCCCGGGGCGGGACTCGAACCCGCATGCCGCAAGCGGCCGAGGGGTTTAAGCCCTCTGCGTCTGCCATTCCGCCACCCGGGCAGGACTACCAGAGTACGCCGGACAGTAGACGGTGCATGCCCGACCGGACGGCAGGACCCTCACCTGACTGCGACGACCACGTCCGATACTCGGCCAGCATCACAGGTAGGTGCGGCGGGGGTGGATGGCCCGCGCGTCGGCGACACGGTCGAGAAACAGCAACCCGTCGAGGTGATCGATCTCGTGTTGCAGCGCCCGTGCCTCGAATGCGTCGGTCACGATAGTCACCCGCTCACCGGTGACCGGCAGCACACCGTCGACTGTGAGTCGGGACGCGCGCTTGACATCCCCGGTGAAGTCCGGCACAGACATGCAACCCTCGCGGGACTTCTCGTTGCGAGTGGCGGACGTGACCACCGGATTACACAGCACATAGACGCCGTGGCAGGTCCGAGCTTTGGGATGCGCGCCGACGTCCAGCGAGAACATTCGCAATGGCTCCCCGACCTGGTTCGCTGCCAATCCCACGCAGCCAGGAGACACTGCCATCGTCGCCAGCAGGTCCGCGGCCAGTTGGACGACCGCCGGATCGACCGGGTCCACCTCGCGACACGGCTCGGACAGCACTCGGGCAGGGGCAGTCACCACCGGCAAGACCACCCCCGGTGGCAGGGCCGGCATCTGAATCACATCAGATCCGGTTCGGCCCGGTGAACTGTCACGTCCAACTGCAACTCGTGGCAACGGGCCGCCAGCGCATCACGGAGACCGTCCAGATCCGCGGCGATCGGAAACTCCACTTCGGCCACCGCCAAGTAGAGCGACCCACCGGTACGGGGCGAACCCAGCCTGGTGGTGAGTTCGGTGATGTTGCCACCGAAGTCAGCGATGACCCGCGCCACCGCGGCAACGATCCCGACCCGATCCGACCCATGCACTGCCACCACCAACCGGTCCATCGCAGCGGCGGCTCCGGCGGCCAGGTCGTCGACATCCGACACGGCGACGCCGTCCGGGCATACCGGAGCGAGCCGGGCGCGAACCTCGCCGGCCGTCGAATCGACCCGGAGCAGCAGCGTCCAGGCGAAATGCCCGTGCAAAAGCGTCATCGAGGAGTCCTCCAGATTGCCCCCCAAGTCCGCTAGCACGCCAGTCACATCGGCGATCAAGGCGACCCGATCACGACTGATCACTGTGACGGCCAACAACGACATGTCCCACCTCATCCGGTCTCCGTCGGAAGTTCACTGCCTGCACTGCGGGTCAATCTACGCGTCACGCACCCCACTGGCAGAATTTACCCGGGTCGGGCGAGCAGGTCCGCCGCGATGCCGTCGAGGATGTCATGTTCACTGACGACTACCTCGGCCAGCCCGACCGCCCGGACCACCTCGTCGAGCACTATCGCTCCCGACACGATGACGTCGGCACGGCCTGGATGCATCACCGGCAGGGCGCGACGCTCCGCCACCGTCATGGTCCCGAGCTCGCCGGCGATTCGGGTCACGTCCGCCGCGGATATTCGAGCCCCGTGGATCCGCTCGGCGTCGTACTCCGCCAGCCCCATCGCCAACGCCGCCACGGTGGTCACCGTTCCGGCGAGTCCGATCAGAGTCGCTGCATCCGCCAACGGCACAGACTCTGCGGCGGTTGCGACCGCGGCCCGAGCATCGGCCCGGATCGCCGCGAGCTCAGCGGCTGCCGGCGGATCGCTGCTCAGGTGCCGTTCGGCGAGCCGGACACAGCCGATATTGACGCTGGCTGCCGCCCGGGGCCTGTCGTCGCCGATCACCAGCTCCGTCGACCCGCCCCCGATATCGACGACGAGGGCGGGTCTTTCGGCACTGGCGATGGCAGCCGACGAGGTGGCACCGAGGAACGACAGCCGAGCCTCCTCCTCGCCGGAGATGACTTCGGGCTCGACCCCGATGCGGCTGAGCACCCCCGCGACGAACTCGTCCCGGTTGGCGGCGTCCCGAGAGGCGGACGTGGCCACGAAGCGGGTGGCCGTCGCGCGCCAGGCCGCGATTCGGGTGGCGTAGTCCTCGCAGGCCGCAAACGTCCTGGTCAGCGCGGCGGCGGAAAGTACCCCGGTGGCGTCGACCCCCTCCCCCAACCGCACCACCGTCATGGTCCGTTCGAGATCGCGCGTCCGCCCCGTGCGTGGGTCGTACTCCACGATCAACAGCCGGATGGAGTTGGTGCCGCAGTCGATGGCGGCAACCCGCGGCGGGACACAGGGGATCGCGCAGGCCGCCGCCGTGGGCCACAGCCCTCGGTTGACCAACTCGGCCAGGGCCGCGTCTCCCACCGGGTTCACCCCCGGACCGGCAGCCAGTGCGTGCCCGATGAGAGCGTGCAGGCACTTCACCCGATCGGGCATCCCACCCGCGGAGATACCGCCAATCTCAGCCACCTCACCGAGTCCAGCACGCCGAGCCAGGTAGTCCTCGTGTGCCTGCCGGTAGGCCTCAGCCCAGTCCCCGCCAGGCGCCACCCGCTCCCCGTACGCGACCATCAGCGCCTCCGATTCCAGCATTGAAGCGGCCGCGGTGGCGCGCGGACAGGTCAGGTAGAAGGTCGTCGGGAAGGGGGTGCCGTCGGGCAGCCGCGGTGCGGTCGCCACCACATCAGGAAGGCCGCAGGCACACCGATGGGCGACTCCGATCAACCCGCGCGGAGGCCGGCCCAGCTGCTGCGCGACCGCGGCAACATCAGCACCGG
>JAUPKM010000444.1 GCA_030837445.1 Actinomycetota bacterium | reverse complement strand
ACGAACATGCTCACAAAGTCCTCCATGGGAACGGGGTACCGGCAGCGGGGACGCTCGGCAGGAGCTCGGCCACAGTATTCAGCCGCGGCTCCACTTCTGGGCGGCTGACCCGGTGCAGTCGCGGATCTGGGCCCGCGCGCCGTTGGCCGTGCTGTTGTCGGACACGTCGAGGCACCGGCCCGAACCGGCGCCTGTGATCGTGCCGTCAGCAGTGAACCGCCACTGCTGGTTGGACTGGCCGTTGCAGTCCCAGATGACCACCGAGGCGCCGTTGGCGGTCGCCGCACCGCTGACGTCAAGGCACTTGCCGCCGAAGACGCGCAGTTCCCCGGAGTCGGTGGAGGTCCAGGTCTGGTTGTTCTGGCCGTTGCAGTCCCAGATGATCGCGGCGGTGCCGTTGGCCTGCGAAGCACCGTTGACGTCCAGGCACCGGCCTGACGCGGTGTTGCGGATGGCCGAGGAATTCCCCGGCGAAGGGGTGGTGGGCACGGGAGTGGTGGGGGTGGGCACGGGAGTGGTGCTGTCGAACTGGGTGAAGAACCGCCACACCTCGGTCTTGGTCCAGGTCCGGGCACCGCTCTCCCCGCCTCCGTCCACGGGGCCGGGGCCGTGCCCGCCGTCGAACGCCGCCCAGACCACCGGGTAACCCTGCCGGCAACCGGAGTAGGCGGTGATGACGTGCCTGCCGCTGCCCTGTGCCGGCTCCGGCGGATTCTGCGCGGTGCAGCCGTTGTTCCGCACGAACCTGTCGCGGAGCGACCGTCCGTTGGAGATGTTGAGGACGGAGTCGCTGATCCCATGGATTCCCATGTACGCGATCGGTTGGGTGCCGCCGCTGCACCCGCTCAGCTGCCCACCGGAGTAGACGGCCACCGCGCGGAAGACCGTCGCCCGCGCGCAGGCGATCGCGTAGCTCATGCCTCCGCCGTAGCTGAAGCCGAGGGAGAACAGCTGGGTCGTGTCGACGCACAGGTCTGACTCGATCAGCCTGATCATGTCATCGACGAAGGTGAGGTCCTGGCCGCCGGGGTTGGCCCAGCCGTTGCCGTTGCCCTGGGGAGCGACGAAAATCGTGCTGTTGTTCGCCTGCTGCCGCAGCCCGTAGTAGGACCACGCCTCCCGGTCGCTGCCGCCGGAGTCGACGTCATTGGCCGTGCCACCGTTCCAGTGGAATCCGAAGATCAATCGATACGGGTGGAAACGGTCGTAGTTGTCGGGGATCCTCACGATGAAGTTGCGGTTCTGGCCGCCGCTTTGGAGGGAGCGCTGACCGCTGGTCAGCGTGGGCGCCTTGCCGCATCCAGCGGTCGCGGTCGCGGCCTGGGTCGCGGCCCAGGCCGTTCCCCCGGAGCCACTGGTCACGGCTGTGACCGTGGCACCGGCGCCCAGGACGAGGAGTGCCACGGCGGCGGCTGATCCGAAGCCGAGTCTGCGTCTTCTCATGATGCTCCGTTCGGTCAGGGTGACACTGATGGCTAGGAACGGGTCCACTGCTGGTTGCTGCCGCCGTTGCACGTCCACAGCGCGACAGCCGAGCCGTTGCTGGTCGCCGCACCGGTCACGTCGAGGCACAGGCCGGATCCGACGCCGGTGATCGTGCCGTCGGGGTTGACCTTCCATTGCTGGTTGGCCGCGCCCGAGCACTGCCAGATCCGGATCCGGGCACCGGTGGCGGTACCGGGCGCGTCGAGGCACTTGTTGCCGTACACCGTGAGCTGGTTGTTCGAGCCGAGCGTCCATTGCTGGTTCGCGGCACCGCTGCAGTCCCAGATGTTCACCACGGCCCCGTCGGCCTGACTGGCGCCGTCGACGTCGAGGCAGCGGTTGGAGCCTGCCCCCCGGATCGCCGTGGTCGCGCCCGGCGCGCTCCCTATCGGGGTGATGCTCAGGTTGTCGAACTGGGCCGCCACCCCCTGGCCGGTGGCGTAGCCGATCTGTCCGGCGACCCACGCGGAGTCGCTGGCGCTGCCGACGGTGGCTCCGTCGACGGCCGCGGTGAGCGTGCTCCCGTTGAGGGTCAGCGAGATGGTGTGCCAGCGGCCGGTGCCCAGTGCCGAGGTCGTGCCGCTGGCCAGGGTCCGCTGGTTGCCGCTGGTGTTGTTACTGCGGATGGACCAGGCCCCGTTGTCAGCGACCCGCAGGTAGTAGGCGTTCAGGTTCTGCGGGCCGTCATGGTTGTAGGTAGTGGCCCGGCCGATGAGCTGGGCGTAGCCGGACTTCTCCAGCATGACGTCGGAGGAGACGGTGTAGTTGCGCCAGGTGAGGTCGCCGAGCAGGGTGAACGGCTCGGCGTGGCCCGACGTCCAGAAGATCGGGGTCTGCTCCGACATCTGGCGTACGCACTGCCCGGTGCGGCCGCCGGTGCACGGGACCACCTCGAAGGACCCCTGGTGGTCCATCAGGTACTTGGCCTCGCGGGCGGTCTGGTAGCTGTCGAAGGTGTCGGTGTAGGGCAGCGCCAGGTTGCCCTGCGCCGGGCTGGCCGCGGTTCCCTTGGCCTGTCCGGTGGTCGTGGTGATGCTGTAGACGTACCCGGGCTGAACGGTGAGAGAGAAGGTGCCGTTCGACGGGGTGAGGTCGTTCCGCTTGACGAAGTAGTCGGCCGGGTTGTTGGACTTGACGTTGGTCGACCACACGTGGACGGTCCCGGCCGAGAGCCCCCCGGTGACGCTGAACGTGAGGTCCTGGGCGCCGCCGGCGTCCATCGTCTCGATGACGGTGCTGTAGTCGTTACCGCTCGCCGACTTCAGGGAGACGTAGCTGCCGTTGCTCTTGTTGCCGCCGAGGTAGCCGCTGGAGCCGTCGAGGTAGCGCCAGCCGGGGGTGGCGAACTGCGTGGTGTGCGCCATCACCCAGGTGTTCTTGCCGATCGCGTAGTAGCCGGACCACGGCTGCGGCGCCACCGCCACCCCCGTGGTGGCCCAGGGGATGTTGGGGGTGATCGCCGCGATGACCGGCCAGTTGATGTAGGCGGTCATCTTGCCGTCAAGGTAGTCGCGGTTGATGCCGCGGGCCAGGGCCTGCGCCCCGGCGTTGTAGTCGTCGGAGCCGTTCTCGCTGGCCCACAGGGACTTCCCCGAGTTGATCGCGGTGCCCGAGCTCGGGCAGTCCGTCTGCGCGCTGCGGTACCCGCACACGTAGTGGCTGCCGTAGACGGACACCGCGCTGGCGAACGCGGGGTCGCGCTGGGCGTCGTCCGCGGCGCTCCAGCCGAACTCGTCGGACGCGACGATCTTCACGTTCGGGTATCCGCGGGAGTTCAGCGCCGACCGGAGGTTCTTGTACCAGCCGATGTTCCGCCCGCGTTCGTTCCACCCGCCGAGGTAGTCGATCGACAGGCCGTGCGAGGCTGCACAGCCCAGCCACGACACCAGGTAGTCGATCGAGTCATCGGACCAGAAGTTGCCGTTTCCGATCCAGCCGGGCGCGCCCCAGGCCAGCCCGTAGAACTTGATGCCGGGGTTACGAGCCTTCGCCTGGCCCATCAGCCACCATTCGTACCCGCGATCGCAGTCCACCTTCCCCCGGACGTGTTCGTGGCTGGGTTCCGCGCCGGACGTCGAGTTCGTGTCCCCGCCGATCTCCACCTTGAGGATCTGCATCGCCGCGCCGTAGTTCGGCGTGAACAGGTAGTCGAGGATGTCACTGCGCTGCGGTTCCGGGTAGTCGACGAGCAGCCTGCTGTTGCCGCCGCCCCCGCTGATCGCGCCGACTCCCTCGAACACCCGCCCCCCGGAGGAGCCGTTGATGCTGATCGCCGTGGCGGCCTGCGCTGGGGCGGGGAACGCCACGAACACGCTCGCCCCCAGCATCAGCAGGCCCGTGACCGCGGCCCAGGTACGCGACGTCCGTTCCCGGAACGTGGCCCGGTCGCCCGCCCCGCACCCGTGACATGTCTTCATGAGAGCTTGTCCCCTTCCGCTCGTCGTTACCCGCCCAGCCCCGAACTCAGCTGCGGAGGTTCCACTTCTGGTTGGCACCGCCGTTGCACGACCACAGGACGATCTTCGTTCCGGTCGCCGTCCCGGCACCCGTCGCGTCCAGGCACAGGCCCGACTGCACCCCCGTGACGGTCCCGTCGGCATTGACGTTCCACTGCTGGTTCGCCTGGCCGTGGCAGTCCCAGATGACTGCCTGGGTCCCGTTGGCCGTGCCCTGCCCGCTGGCGTCGAGGCACTTGTTGCCGAACACCTGGAGGGCTTTGCCGGCGGTGTAGGTCCAGTGCTGCCGGTCGGCGTCCTGACAGTCCGCCAGCTGCGCCTGTGCGCCGTTCGCCGCGGAACCGCTCGGCACCTCGATGCACCGGCTGGACTGGCTGCCCACGATCTGCGAGGCCGGCTGCGGGGTGGGGTTGCCGCCGGGCGGTGCGTAGCGCGCCTCGGTGATGTTCGCCTGCACCGCGGCCTCGGTCGCGTCGGACGGGTAGCCGGACGTCAGGACGCCCTCGTAGAAGGTGCCCGCGCCGGAGACGCTGTTGTCACCGCCGATGCCGAGCAGGATCGCCCCCTGCTTCTTCATCGGGTGGTAGCCCTTGGGGCGCTGCCCGTCGAACACCGTGGTCAACCCCCCGGCCTGCGCGTCCCCGCTTCGGATCGCCCAGTGGTTCGACTCACCCTTGACGACGGCGGTGACGAAGCGGTGGTTGACCGGCGGGTCGGGGTTGTAGCCAGCGTTCACCCCGGAGAACAGCCCCCACTCCAGATCGCCCATCACCCAGGGACCGCTGCCGTCGCCGTATCCCCACTGCCGGTC
Source organism: Actinomycetota bacterium (assembly GCA_030837445.1). Lineage (GTDB taxonomy): Bacteria > Actinomycetota > Actinomycetes > S36-B12 > UBA10799 > JACJWR01. The sequence goes on along the minus strand of JAUPKM010000444.1, from coordinate 3,442 downwards.
CGCCCCGAAGTAGACGGTCTCCATGATGGCCGGGGCGTCGGCCGTGTTGGTCGTCTGGGCGTTGCCGTAGTCGAAGCAGCACCAGTTGTTGTAGTGGACGCCGTCGACGACCGCGTAGATGCCTTCCGGTTGGTCGCCGGTCGCGACGCCGTTGGTCTTGTTGTTGCGGTAGCCCGTCCCCGGCGCGATGAAGACGCCGTACGCCTTCTGCCCGCCGACGGTGACCGGGGCGGCCTTGGCGTCGGCAAGGCTGTCCCAGCCGCCGGCCTCCGGGCCTTTCCAGGTGCCGGGGGGCGCCTGGGTGAGGTGGTTCCCCCGGCCGGACTGGTCGTGGATGACGCTGATCAGGCAGGTGGCGCCGGAACAGAACGCTTCCTGCGCCGCGGCGTCCGCGACCCCGCCGGCGGCCGACGCCCCGATGTCCCGGGTGGCGTTGTCCGAGGTGCGTCTGACCTGGTAAAGGGGCCCGTTGTAGGCGCCGTAGAGTGCCCGGGTCGTGCTGTGCGCGGCGACGCACGGCGTCCCGCCCGCGGCGTACAGATCGCAGGGTCCCGCTGTCGCCGCTCGGGCGGACGGCGCGTGCGCCAGCGCGGCGAGGCCGCCGCTGACGGCGAGAGCCAGCGGGAGCAGCGCAGCAGCCGTCCGGCGTCCGACTCGTGTCCACATCTCTGGTAACTCCCTTCACATGGCCGTGCGCAGGCCTCAGCCGCGGTTCCACTTCTGGTTGGCACCGCCGTTGCAGGTCCACAGCTGGACGCGGGTGCCGTTCGCCGTCGCCTGGCCGTTGACGTCGAGGCACAGCCGCGACGAGACCCCGACGACTGTGGCGTCATTGGAGAGCATCCACTTCTGGCTGTCGCTCCCGCTGCAGTCCCCGGTCTCCACGACGGTTCCTGCGCTCGTGCCCTGGCCGCGGGCCTGGAGGCACTTTCCGCCGTAGACGCGCAGTTCACCGGCCGTCGTGGGCGTGAACGTCTGGTTCGCGCCACCGGTGCAGTCCCCGATCTGGGTGGCCGCGCCGTTCGCCGTGGAGCCGCCGGCGATCTCCAGGCAGCGACCGGACTGGCTGCCGGCCAGCCGGCCGTTCGGCAGGGTCGTCAGCCCGGTGGCGGTGTCGATGCCCCAGGACGGGTACCAGCTCAGCGCCGCCGTGCCCGAGCCGGTCAGCGTGATCGGCAGCCACACCGGCACCGAGGAGTTGAGGTCCCCTGCGTTCCAGCGGTCCCCGATGTAGACGTAGCTGGTCCCCGAGCTGCCCGTGACGGGGAGCAGGAACGAGGTCTGCGAGTCGTAGGTGCGCGTCCCTGTGGGAGCCACATCGGTGAACGAGCTCCAGGGCCCGGACAGCGACGTGGCGCTGGCGTACACGTTGTCGTTCGTTCCCCACCCCGTGAGGTGCGAGCCGAGCAGGATGTAGCGCCCGTCCACCTTGGCGATCGCCGGCGACTCGATCTCGGGGAACGAGGCCACCGCCGCCTCCGCGGTCGTGTAGTCCGCGGACAGCCGGTCGATCCGCAGCGACCCGGCCGGGTCGTCGTGCATCAGGTACGCCGTGCCGTCGGTGTCCTTGAACAACCCCAGGTCACGGCTCTGGTGCCCCAGCGGAGCGGTGGCGCCGCGGTACGTGTAGGGCCCGCACGGCGTCGTGCTGGTGGCCACGCCGGCCCGCCGGTCGCTGTAGGAGGTGTTGTCGATGTGCATCCACATCACGTACGTGCCGGTGGCGCTGTTGTAGAGCACCTTGGGCCGCTCGACGATGCGGCCGGCGGCCAGGTCGCCGGACCCCTGGCGGGAGAGCGCGTTCGTCTGACGTGTCCAGTGCACCAGGTCGGCCGAGGAGTAGCAGGCGACAGCCGTGAACGTGGACCCGGCGCTCTTGTCCTCGCCCACCATGAAGTAGGTGGAGCCCACGGTGAAGACACCGACGCCGTGGGCCTGGAGCCGGCTGCCGGCGGTGTCGGTCCACATCACGCCGGGAGTGATGGTTGCCGTCACGGCCTGCGCCGGCGCCGTGCCGGCCAGTACCGCGCCAGTGCAGATCGCCGCCAGGACGACGGCGATGGCCGCAACCACGCCGTCGCGACGCGGGCGTCGAGGTCTCATGGTCATGAGGATCTCCAGGGCCTGAGGGGGTTGAAGGACGACCTGCCGTTCAGCTGCGTCACCGATAGCCGGCGGCGGCCACATCGGCCTGTACCGCGTTCTCCGTCGCGTCGGACGGGTAGCCAGCGACGACGGCCCCCTCGTAGAACGTCCCGGCGCTGAGGTTGGCGCCGCCATCGGGCTTGCAGCAGTCACCGCCGCTGCCCAGCACGATCGCGCCCTGCTTCTTCATCGGGCTGTACCCGTTGGGGAGAGCCCCGTCCCACAGGGTGGACAGGGTGCCGGACTGGGCGTTACCGCCCTTGAGCGCGAGCCGCGAAGTGCCGTTGTTCTTCAACATCGCGGTGACGAACTTGTTCGGGAAGGACTTCTGGCCGGGGTTCCAGGAGCTGCTCCCACCCGGGAACAATCCCCATTCCAGATCCGCCTGCACCCACGGACCGCTGCCCTGGCACCCCCCGAACCAGCACTCGGTGCCGAAGTTGATCGCGTCCATCGCCCCTGCGGCATCCGCCTTCCGCGTGGTCTCGCTGTTGCCGTAGTCGAAACAGCAGCCGCTGTTGACGTGTGTGCCGCTGGTCACCATGTACAGCCCTTCCGGGGCGGCGCCGGTCGGCACTCCGGTCAGGTGGCCATCCCGCCAGTAGCTGTTCCCGGGGTTGATGTAGAGCGAGTACGCCTTCCGGCCTCCGACGGTCAGCGACTCACTCGTCGCCTTGGCCGGGCTGCTCTGGGGAGAGCCGGGAACGGCGCTCGACCCCTGGTACCACAGGTCGTTGCCCCGCCCGGACTGGTCGTACACCACCGTGATCACACAGGTCGTACCCGAGCAGAACGTGTCCTGGGCCGACCCGTCGGCGACGCCGCCCGACGCCAGCACGCCGATGTTGCGCGTCGCGCTGTCCGAGGACCGCCGTACCTGGTAGAGGCTGCCGGTGTACGCCGCGTACAGGGTCCGGGTCGTGCTGTGCGCTGCCACGCACGGGGTTCCTCCCCCGGCGTACAGATCACACGGTCGCGCACCGGCCTGCGACGTCGGCGCGGGAGCGGACGGCGAGGGCGACGGCGACGGCGTGCCCGAGAGGTTCCACCGTTGGTTCGCCTGGCCGTTGCACGACCACAGGACGATCTTCGTGCCGTTTGCCGTTCCGGACCCCGTCGCGTCGAGGCACCGCCCGGACTGCACCCCGGTGATGGTTCCGTCGGAGGTGACGTTCCACTGCTGGTTCGCCTGGCCGTTGCAGTCCCAGATGATCGCCTGAGTGCCGTCCGCCGTCCCGGCCCCCGACGCGTCGAGGCACTTCGCGCCGTTGTACACCGTGAGCTGCCGCCCTTGGGT
>JAUPKM010000443.1 GCA_030837445.1 Actinomycetota bacterium | reverse complement strand
CCACCTTGGACGCCACCCGATGATCGGTGAGATCCGGGAAGAAGACGTGCAGTTGGCCTGTGGTGAGCATCCCCTTGTAGACCAGCGTGCGGCACGACAACGACGGGAAGTACACATCGCAGGAGGCCTCGGCCCGCTTGCGGAGGCAGAATACTCGTCGCTCCAGCGCCATCTGGTCAAAGGATCCGTCCGGGGCCGGGGGCAGTTCCGCCTGCGGCGCGGGCGCCAGGAACAGCTGTCGGAAAGTCGGCATGGTGCTGCGCGCCGTGGTTCCGACGATACTTGCATCCGTCGGCACCTCGCGCCAGCCCAGCACGGCCAGCCCCTCCTCCGCGGCAATCTCCTCGACTGCTGAGATCACCATCGCGGCCTCGTCAGGATCTACCGGCAGGAAACCCATCCCCACCGCGTACGACCCCGCGGCCGGAAGGTCGAAGTCGACCACCCCTCGCAGGAAGGCGTCCGGCACGCCGATCAGGATGCCGGCGCCGTCACCGGAGTCCGGCTCTGCGCCGGAGGCACCGCGATGGTCCAGGTTCTCCAGCGCGATCAGTGCCTTCGCGACGATGTCGTGGCTCGGCTCGCCTGTCAGGGTGGCCACGAATGCGACACCACAGGCGTCATGTTCGGCGGCCGGGTCGTACAGACCCTGGGCTTCCGGGAGAGCAGCGAAGACACCCATGAGCGTTACCCACTTCCGTGACGGAGATTGTTGCGAGCCAACCTTTGCGGAACTCGGACAGCGGATCCCACGAAGGCGAGCGAGGTTAACTGCTGCGACGGCGCGAACCCGCGAATCGGACGACAGCCGAAGCGGCGCCGGGGCGGACCGTCGCAGGGCGGGACGACATTGGCCCGACTGCGTTGCCGGTCAGCTTAACGCACCCAGCCTGATCGACGGTCAGCCCCCGCCTGGGTCCTGCACCGACTTGGCCGTCTTGTCGGGGGCTGCCGCCGCCCCGTCGGAGGCCTCGTCCGCCCCGTCGGAGGCCTCGTCCGCCCCGGCCTCGACCTCCGCCTTCGGTTCCCGGCCCGGGCGGTAGACCGTCGTCTCTCGGCCCGGGTGACGACGTCCGACCACCACGAAATAGACCACGCCGGCTAGGCCAATCAGAATGGACGTGAAGATGTTGACCCGCAGCCCGAAGACCCGAGTGGCCTCATCGATGCGCACCATCTCGATCAGCAGTCGGCCAAGACAGTACAAGGCCACGTAGAGCGCAAAGGCTCGGCCATGGCCCAGCCGCCAGCGGCGATCGGCGAGCACCACTAGGCCTGCGACCAGCAGACACCAGAGCGACTCGTACAGAAACGTCGGGGCGAAGGTCGAGAACTGCTCGTAGCCGGCGGGCCTGAACGCCGGGTCGATCTGCACCGCCCAAGGGACGCTACTGGGACCGCCGAACAACTCCTGGTTGGCCCAATTGCCCAATCGCCCGATTGCCTGCGCCACGGCCAACGCCGGTGCGACCGCATCGGCGAGTGGAGGTAACAACAGCCCGTACCGACGGGCCCCGTACCAGGCTCCGAGCATGCCGCCGGCGACGGCTCCCCAGATTCCCAGCCCGCCTTGCCAGATTTTCAGCGCGGCGACCAACCCGAGACCATCCGGGCCGAAGTACGTCGACCAGTCCGTGAATACGTGATAGAGCCGGGCGCCGACGATACCCGCGGGCACCGCCCAGAGGGCCACGTCGGCAATCGTGCCCTTCGTGCCCCCACGGGCGACCCATCGCCGGTCGGCGATGACCACCGCCACCACGATGCCCAGGATGATGGCCAGGGCGTAGGCCCGAACCGGGATCGGTCCGAGCTGCCAGACCCCGGTGGACGGACTGGGGATGGCTGCGGGCCAACCGACGAGTCCGGTCACTTCGCGGCGGCCTCGATCTTCTTGACGAACGCATCCACCGTGGTCAATTCGGTCCGCGGAATTTCTTGACCGTTGAGGTACAGCGACGGAGTGCTGGTCACGCCTCGGGTCTCGGCCTCACCCTGGGACAGGTTCGCCCAGCCCTGGTAGGTCTGAGCATCGACGCAACCCGCGAACTTGTCGTACGCAGCGCCGGTGATCCCGGCCTCTTTGCCGAAGGCCTTGAGTTGGTCGTTGGTGTACCCGACGCCTTCCTGCGCGGGCTGGTTGGCGAAGACAGTGGAGTGGTACTTGGCCGTCGCGCCGGCATCTACCGCGCAGCCGAACGCGGCGGCGGCGCGGAGTGAGGCGTCGTTGTTGAGGTTGCTGTCAAGGAAGGTCATTGGATGCAGGTTGACCCGCACCTTGCCCTGATTCGCCAACTGGTTGATGGTGGGTCCGAGCACCTTCTCCAAGTTCGCGCAGGCCGGACACTGGAAGTCCTCATACACGTCGAGCACCGGCTTTGTCGCGGCACCCACGGGTGCGCCCAGTTGCTCCTTGGAGATGCCGGCGGGCAACGGCGCGTTGGCATCGATCGGCTTCTCGTCCTTCTTGGTCGACCAGAGCGCCGCGCCGATGATCCCACCGACCACGACGAGCACTACCAGCACGAGCACAAGTCGCACCGTGCGTTCGCGTCTGCGCTCACTGGCCTCGGCGGCGGCCCGGGCGGCGGCCGCCTTCTCTCGGGTCGACTGCTTGGATTCGCTCATCTGCTCCGATGTCTCCTTGCTAGCTGGCGGATGCGCCCGTCAAGGTGCGCCCGCGGATCACGTGATCCTATGTCAGCGACTGGGGCCGTGCGGGCCGCAGGTGCATTTCGGGTCCGACGTGTTGCGATCAGCGGTGGTTCCGGACACCGGCCGCCAACTCCCGGGCCAGCCGCCCCACCTGCTCGCGGGCAGAGGCCGGGTCCGGCGCCTGCTGCACCACCCGGATGAAGGCCGAACCGACGATCACTCCATCTGCGTAGGCGGCCACCTCCCCTGCCTGTTCGCCGGTAGAAACGCCGAGTCCGACAAACACCGGCAGAGTGGTGACTTCCCGAACCCTGGCAACCAGATCGGCGGCGTCCACCGAAACAGAACTGCGCACCCCGGTCACCCCCATCGTGGAGGCCGCGTAGACGAAACCGGAGGCAACCGAGATCACGGCCCGGATCCGTTCATCCGGCGACGAAGGTGCCACCAGGAACACCCGGTCCAGATCTCGCGCCTCGGTGGCGGCCAGCCAGTCAGCAGCTTCTTCCGGGGTCAAGTCTGGGGTGATGGTTCCGACCCCGCCGGCAGCCTGCAATTCGGCTGCGAACCGCTCGACCCCGTACCGTTCGATCGGATTCCAGTAGGACATCACCAGCGCCGGCGCCCCGGCAGCCCGAGTGGCGCGGACAGTCGCCAGCACATCGGCAATCCGGGCGCCGCCGGCGAGGGACTGTTCCACCGCCGCCTGGATCGCCGGCCCGTCCATCAACGGATCGCTGTAGGGCAGCCCGACCTCGACGATGTCAACCCCGTTCTCGACCATCGCCCCGATCAGTGCCACGGCCTCAGGGGCGGTCGGGAACCCGGCAGGCAGGTAGCCGATCAAGGCCGCGCGCCCCTCCGCCCTCGCGGCCGCGAAGATCTCCGCGAGTTCGCTCACCGAAAGTCCTCGGCGGCCGTGTCGGCGGCGGCCAGCCCAAACCAGCGGGCGGCCGTCTCGACGTCCTTGTCGCCGCGACCCGACAGGTTCACCAGGATCAGCCCCGACGGGCCAAGCTCGCTGCTCAATTCAAGCGCCCCCGCCAACGCGTGCGCCGTCTCAATCGCCGGAATGATTCCCTCGGTGCGGCACAACAACTCAAACGCCGTCATCGCCTGCGCATCCGATATCGGTTGGTAGTGCGCCCGTCCGGTGTCGCGCAGCCAGGCGTGTTCCGGCCCGACCCCCGGGTAGTCCAATCCGGCGCTGATCGAGTGCGACTCAATGGTCTGTCCCTCGTCATCCTGCAACAGATACGACCGGGTACCGTGCAACACTCCCGGGCTGCCCCCAGTGAGGGTCGCCGCATGACGACCGGTCTCGATCCCGTCCCCGCCCGCCTCGTAGCCGCAGAGTCGCACTGCAGAGTCCGACAGGAAGGCGTGGAAGATGCCGATGGCATTGGACCCACCCCCGACGCAGGCCGCGATGGCATCGGGCAGCCGCCCGGCCTGGGTCCTGATCTGTTCCCGGGCCTCCTCGCCGATGATCGATTGGAAGTCCCGCACCATCTCCGGGAAGGGCGCCGGGCCAGCCACAGTGCCCAACAGGTAGTGCGTGTCCGCGACGTTCGTGACCCAGTCACGCATCGCCTCGTTGATCGCGTCCTTCAGCGTCCGCGATCCGGCCGTGACCGGGATGACCTCGGCCCCCAGCAGCTTCATCCGGGCCACGTTCAGGGCTTGCCGTCGGGTGTCCTGCTCACCCATATAGACGACGCAGTCCAGCCCCATCAGCGCGGCCGCCGTCGCGGTCGCGACGCCGTGTTGGCCGGCCCCGGTCTCGGCGATCACCCGGTGCTTACCCATCCGCTTCGTCAGCAACGCCTGTCCGAGGACGTTGTTGATCTTGTGGCTGCCGGTGTGGTTGAGGTCTTCCCGCTTCAGGTAGACCTCGGCTCCGCCGTGGTTGTCGCTGAACCTGCGGGCCAGCGTCAGCGGGGTGGGTCGACCGGTGTAGTCGCGGGCCAAGGCGGCCAACTCTGCGCGGAATTCCGGGTCGACTTGCGCCTGCCGGTAGGCATCGTCCAGCTGGTCCAGAGCCGGGATGAGGGCCTCTGGCACGAACCGACCGCCGTAGGGCCCGAAATGGCCGCCGGCGTCAGGAAGGACAGTCATCGCACCCGTCACACCCGGGGATGCTTACACGCCGGATGGCTGCCGGCGGTGACCAGATCGTGCACCGATTGCCGGGGATTGCCGCCCGTCACCAATGACTCCCCGACCAACACCGCATCAGCGCCGCTCGCCGCGTAGGCAAGTAGGTCGTGCGGACCTCGGACACCCGACTCGGCCACCGTGATCACGTCGGCCGGGATGGCCGGCGCGACCCGTGTAAAGGTATCTCGGTCAACCTCGAGCGTCTTCAGGTTGCGGGCGTTGACACCGATCAGCCGAGCACCGGCCAGCAGCGCCCGCTCAGTCTCGAGTTCGTCATGGACTTCGACCAGCGCGGTCAACCCGATCGACTCAGCCCGCTCGATCAGGGACACCAACTGTTCCTGCTCCAACGCGGCAACGATCAGCAACGCGAGATCTGCACCGTAGGCCCGAGCCTCCCACAGTTGGTAGCTGGTGACGATGAAGTCCTTGCGCAGAACCGGGATAGAGACGGCTGCTCGGACCGCCGACAGGTCCGCCAGGCTGCCGCCGAACCGCCGACCCTCCGTCAAGACGCTGATCGCCGCAGCTCCGCCAGCCTCGTACTCCGAGGCCAACCCGGCAGGATCCGCGATCGCCGACAACGCGCCCTTGGACGGGCTGGAGCGCTTCACTTCCGCGATCACCGCTACGCCATGACCGCCCAGACTGCCCCGCACGTCCAGCGGCGGAGGTGCCGCGTCAACACGTTCCTTCAACGCCGCCAGCGGCACCTGGGCCTCGCGAACGGCAAGGTCCTGCCGAACGCCGTCGAGGATGTCATCAAGCACGGTCACAGTCGACAGGCTATCCAGACGCGACAGACGCCTTCGCGGTCAGGGTCGTTCCGACTACGTGGAGCTGAAGTAGTCCAGCAGTGGCACGTTGCGCAGTACCGAAAAGGCCACCAAGGCGATGACAAGCAATTGCATCAATCGCTGGGACAGGACCCGGGAACGCTCAGTCGGGACACGACGTCGGCCGGTCCAGCCGCGATAGAGCCAGCGTCCAAGCAGGTAGGCGATCACCGGCAGCATCACGACGAGCAGTGCGTTGTGGTCGAACGCGCCAGCGATATCGCCGGTGGCGAGGTCGTGGGTGGCCCGCAGCCCGCCGCAACCTGGGCAATCGAGACCGGTGACGAACTTGAGCGGACATGGCGGATAGTGCCCCGGTTCGTTAGGGTCAACCTTGGCCACGTAGAGCGTGCCCAACGCCAACCCTGCGATGACCGAACTAGGTGCCAACAGCCGACGCCACCGAGGCCGTGGATCCAGGATCCACTCTTCGGTGGTGGTGTGCTCGTGCACGGCGGAAATGGTCAAGATCAGCCTCTCACCCTGTCGATGTACGTCGATGCCGAGCCGGTCCCGATCATCACTGCGACCGCAACCAAGTAGATCACGAAACCGAGCAATACCCATAGCTTCGCGCGCCGGGCTGCCCGTCGCGCCCCATCCTCGTCGCCCAACTCCCACCTGGTCCTGACCTGGGCAGACCAGTAGACGGCTACCACCCCGGTGATAGGGAAGCAGCACAACGTGGTGATCACGGCAGGTACCAACCAGGAACCTGGCGGCTTGGACGACCTCGGCAGCACTGGGGACGTGGCGGCCGAAGACATGGCCATCATCCTAAGCGGTTGACCCCGGAACAGTCCGGGACTTCCCCGCTATCAAGGGGTCTGGCGCGGGAGGGGGTCTGGCGCGGACTCGAGGTATCTGGCCAGCGTGATCGTGAACTTGGCACCGCCGTCAGCGGCGAGGCCCGCCTGCGCACCGCCACCCAACCGCTCCGCCAACCGGCCGACCAGCGCCAGGCCAACACCCGAACCGACTACGCGCACCCCGCGATACCGGCTGTAGAGCTCCGCCGGTTCGAACGCCACTGCCAGGTCGTCCTCGGTCAGGCCGGGGCCGCCATCGCTTACTTCGAGCACGACGGTGGTTTCACTCACCCGACCGAGCAGTTCGATACCCCGCCCAGACGGCGTCATCCGCAATGCGTTGGCCATCAGGTTGTCGATGATCTGTCGGATCCGCACCGCATCCGTGCGGGCCGCCAACGGACCTGTCGGCAACTCGGAACTGAATCGGACCCCCTCGGCCGCGCACAGTCCACTCCACACTGCGGCTGCTTCACCAAGGATCGTCGCGACATCGACGTCGACGGCGTCGATTCGGACCTCCCGAGCCCCCATCCTGGCGAGGTCGAGCAAGTCGGACACCAACCTGTCCAACCGTTGCGCCTCTCGCACCATGATGGCGGCAGTGGGCTTGACGTCGTCGGGCCCCACCACTCCGTCCGCCAGCGCCTCCGCGTAGCCGTGGATAGAGGTCAACGGGGTGCGGAGTTCATGTGACACCGAGAGGAGGAACTCCCGCTGCCTCGCCTCGCTGACCCCGAGGGCGTCGTTCAGATCATTCAGGGACTCGGCAACTTCGGCGACCTCCTGCGGCCCCTGGGGTGCCAGCACCACGTCGCGCTCCCCCTGCGCCATCCGGTTGGCAGCGCCGGCGGCAACCTGCAGAGGCCGCGCCAACCGTCGGGCCAACACCATCCCCGCCAGCACCGCGAAAGCCACCCCTGACGCCAATGCCAACCCCAGGGTGGTGAGGCTTTGGGTTGTGGCCACCGACGTGACATCGTCACTTTCAATGAGGATGAGAATCGAGCCGTCGGACAAGGTTCGAGCCTCCAGAAACACCAGCCCCGAGGGCGTTTGCCGCTCGGCCGACAAGTCGCCCCCGGCATTCAACGCGGCCAGGTCTGCGGGCCCCATGATGTCGGGCAACTTGCCACCCGGATACACCCGATCAATCTGCACCCCGCCGGCCCGCAGGCCTGCCAGCGTGACTTGGCCACGTTGCAGACTGCCGGTCCGTTCGATGGCGCCGGCCACCGTGTCGGCCGCTCGTTCCAGCGAGGATCGGGCCTGTTCCGTCGCCTGTGCCCGGATCTGCGAGATCACCACCAGGCCCACGATCGTCGCCGTCAGCAGGGCTACCAGCGTCGTCACGAGGGATATCCGACCGGCCAGTGAGCCCCGCGCGCGCAGGCCATGCCGCTTCTCGTGGGCCCGGTATCCGACGGCCCGATTCCCCGGTGAATCCGAGGGCATCTAGACCTCGGTGCCTGTGCCCGTGTCTTCGACCTCGGCGGCTCCGTCGGCGGCCGTGGCCGAGACGTCGGCGGCGGGAAGTTCGATTGCGTAGCCGACCCCCCGCACCGTCCTGATGAGATCGGGCTCGCCGAGCTTTGACCTGAGTTGTGCGATGTGCACGTCGACTGTTCGAGTCGTCACGACGCTGGAGTACCCCCACACTTCGCTAAGTAGCTGCTCCCGTGTGAATACCCGACCCGGTTTCGACATCAGGTAGGCCAACAGGTCGAACTCCGTCGCTGTCAGTGCAATCTCTGTGCCCGCCACGGTGCATCGGTGTGTGGCGAGGTCGATCGCGACATCACCGACGGCCATTTCCTCAGAGGTCACGACGCCTCTGCTGCGGCGCAGCACTGCCTTCAGTCTGGCCACAACCTCGCGCGGACTGAACGGTTTGGTGATGTAGTCGTCGGCCCCAAGTTCCAGCCCGAGCACTTTGTCGATCTCGTCGTCTCGGGCAGTGCAGAACAGCACCGGCGTCCAATCGTCGTCGGCGCGAAGGCGCCGACAGACCTCGGTTCCCGCCAGCGTCGGCAGCCCCACGTCCAAGATGATCGCGACGGGACGATGTGCTCGGACAGCGGCAAGCGCCTCTGGGCCGTCGGCTGCGATGTGGACGCCGAAGCCTTCCCGGGTGAGGTACATCTTGAGCAGGTCGGCGATGCTCCGCTCGTCCTCAACGACCAGCACCAAGCCGTGGCCCGGCACGTTGCTAGGCCTTCTCTGCGGGCTGCCTGTCGTCGCTCCCGGAGTCGCCCCCAGCGGTCGACGATTTCGGGTCAGGATCCTGATGAGTCGCCCCAAGTCCCATCATCGACATCACTTTGCCGACGACCACTCCCACTACGATCAGGACCGCGGCGACGGCGACCAGCCAAGGCTGGGCGATGACGACCGCCACGCAACCCAGGATGAACGCGACCATGATGATGATGACTGCCGTCCAGGCGGCTGGCGTCTGGCCGTGGTTGTCGTGTTGCTCGCTGGACATCTCTTCTCCCGGCTGTGTGGTGGCTGCATGGCTTGCTGGTGAGT
>JAUPKM010000442.1 GCA_030837445.1 Actinomycetota bacterium | reverse complement strand
TGGCCGTGGGTGTGGGTACTTGGTCCTTGGCCGCACCGGGAAGGTACCGTCACGAGAGTGTTCGTACCGCCAGCGATGCCGCCCGCGACTGTGGTCGCCGTGCAACCCGCCACCGCCTCGACAGACTCAGACCCGGCCGTGAAATTTCTCGGTCCGCGGGTCTACGGTCCTGACGTCTCTCATTGGCAGGAATGGGTCGACTGGCGGCGAGTAGCCAGTTCGCCGGCCCGGCCGGGCATGTCCGAACCAATGCGATTCGCGTTCACCAAGGCGACGCAGGGACGGCGGATCGACTCCCGGCTGAACTACAACTGGCGACGGATGGCCGAGGTCGGACTCGTCCGAGGCGCCTACGACTTCGCAGATTTCAGCAAGAACCCGATCCTCGATGCGCGCTTCTACGTGGGTGCGATCAGAGCGGCTGGCGGTTTTCGCACGGCCGGGGACTTCGCGGTGCTGGACGCGGAAGGGCCCACCGCCTTGCCGCCACATGCGGTCGTGCGGTGGATCCGGGCATGGACCCTGGAAGTGCAGCGACTGACGAAGTATCCGCAGCGGCGGATCGTGATCTATACCGGGAAGTGGTGGTGGACGCCCCATGCGGGCAACAGCACCCTGTTTGCCCGCGCCGGTAATCCGCTCTGGCTCTCCGGCTACTCCCGGGAACCTTCGCTGCCGGGTTGGACCTGGTCCTGGTGGCAGTACAGCGAGAGCGAAGACGTCCCCGGTGTTTCGGGACCGTCGGACATGTCCGTCTGGCGAGGCAACGTGCAGGCCCTTCGGAAGCTGGCCGGGTATCCGGTGCCGCCGAAGGTAGTGCCGTCGAGAACTGCGCCCCCTAGAGTCGCGGTCGCCAAGGCCGTCGCGAACCCCTGAGGACGCTGCGATGAGCAACGAGACAGGGCCGACGACCGGGCTGACGGTCCGAACCGGGTCGATCGACCTCGCCTATGAGACGTTTGGTCGTCCGGGCGACCCGGCAGTCGTGCTGGTGATGGGGCTGGGCACCCAGATGATCGCCTGGCCAGACGAATTCTGCCAACAGATCGCAGACATCGGGCGATTCGTGGTGCGGTACGACAACCGAGACATGGGCCTGTCCACCCACCTGAGTCAACTCCCGGCGCCGCGACCGCCGGCGGTGCTGCTGCGTCGGGTGCCAGCTCCCTACTCAATCTCGGACATGGCTCGTGACCTGTTGGGACTACTCGACGGTCTGGGTATCGCGGACGCCGACATCGTCGGGGCTTCGATGGGTGGGTTCATCAGTCAGAGTTTCGCCTTGCACGCACCCAAGCGGGTGCGCAGCCTGACGTTGATCATGACTTCCACAGGATCCCGTCGGGTTGGCAACGCAGCTCCGAGAGCCTTCGGCGCCGCCATCTTCCGTCGAACACCGGTGGACCGGGAGGCGGCGGTCGAGACCGCGGTGGCCACCTTCCGTCGTATCGGCTCTCCCGGCTTCCCGTTCGATGAGGTGGCGGTGCGAAGTTTGGCCGAGCGCAGCCTGGATCGATCCTTCGATCCCGATGGTGTGCTTCGACAACTCGCGGCCTGCCTGCGGCAAGCGGACCGGACTTCGGGTCTCGCCCATCTCAGCATCCCGACCGTGGTGATGCATGGCCTGGCGGACCCGCTGGTCGGTGTTTCAGGGGGCCTGGCACTGGCGCGGGCAATCCCGGGCGCGAAGTTCGTCGGCTTCGCAGGGATGGGCCACGACCTCCCGCGCCCGCTGTGGCCGAACTTTGTCGACGAGATCAATTCGTTGTCCCGGGCGTCCCTGACCCGCACCTGACGGGCCTGCTGGCCTGTGGCGCGTCAGCATCCCCCGATGAACAGGTTCACCTCATCGGCGAACCTCAGCGGGAACTGGAACAGGAAGGCGTGGCCCGAGTCGGGGTACACGACGGTCGTCAGGTGCGGCACTCGGCCGTTGAACAGCCGGACATTGGCTATCGGCACCACCACGTCATTGCGACCTGCGGCGACTAGGACAGGCTGCTGGATCCGCCGCAGTTGGTTGAGCACCCCACGTCCGGGACCCAGCCACAATGGTCCGGCCGCGTTGATCTGGGCGGTCGCGGTGGCCGGCGGGATCGTAAAGCTGTTGCCAGGTTGGTAGTGGTTGGCCGCGAACGCCGCCCCCACGGCGGCCGACCATTTCGCCCCCGCAGCCTGTTGATTCTTTGGGAAGAGGATGCTCATCCGCTGGGCTTGGGTTGCGTTCGGGTCCGTCAGGATTTTGAGCGCGGCCGGCGTCGGCGGCGTGGCCGCCGGTGACCCCGGATTCGTGCTCACCAGAATGAGTCTTCGAACGCGGCCCGGATAGTCGAGAGCGAGGCGCTGGGCTACGTATCCACCCATCGACCAGCCGAGGACATTCGCCTGCGGGCCCGCGACCCGCGCGATCAAGTTGGCCGTATCGCGGGCCATCAGGCCCACAGTCAAATTCGACACGGAACCCGTGGAGGTGCCGGTGCCCCGATTGTCGAAAATGATCAGCCGATGTTGGCGCGCGAGCCGATTGATGAATGGCGGATCCCACTCGGCCATGGTGTTCGACGAGCCCGGTATCAGGACGAGCGGCGTACCCCTGCCGGCAATCCGGTAGCCGAGCCGGGCGCCTGGAATCTCGACATACCGCACCGGCGCCGCCAGCACGTTCGGGGTCGGTCCGGTCAGCGAGAGCGGAGGTGCCGAGCACAACTCGCCAGCCGACGCCGGCGGTGCAGGTGCAGCACCGACGGTCAGCACGGCCGCTGAAACAAACGTCAGGGCGAGGTGAGAAAGCCGAATCCCAGTTGTGTTCGGGGCCATGGCCCCAGGCTAACCATTGCCACCGAGAGCGAGCACCAGTTCATCCCGGTGGCCGAACGACCCGGGCTGATAGATGCACAGCGGGTCGTCCCCAAGCGGATCTCCACCCGTGGCGTACGCTCGGGAGCGGGAGCCGCCGCAGACTCGACGGAATTCGCACTTCCCACAGGTGCCGGTCAGCGCAGCGGGGTCACGCAGTGAGGTGAACAACTCCGACTTCCGGTAGATCTCGGTGAGGCTCTGCTCTCGGATGTTGCCGGCGGCGACTGGCAGGAAACCGCTGGGGTGCACTGATCCGGTGTGAGACACGAAGACGAACCCATTGCCTGCATTGACGTTCATCGGTGGGCGTCGGTTACGGGCCACCGGCACCGACAAACCATCCAGGCCGTCGCGCAGCCGTCGGTAGGTCGGTCCCAGGCCGAGGGTCGCCACTGGATCCTCGCCTGTCGCCGCCAGAATCTGCCGCTGAATAGCGACCCGGCGGAAGTGGTGACCCTCGGTTGTCTTGATCGGAATGCGGTCGCCGGCGTCGTAGAGGACGTTCAGGACGTCCTCCACGACTTCCGGGGTGAGGGTGTCCAGATCGCTGCCGCGACCCATCGGCACCAGCAGGAAGATGCTCCAGGTCATTGCCTGCTGCCGGGAGACGAGAGCGATCAGGTCGGGTA
>JAUPKM010000441.1 GCA_030837445.1 Actinomycetota bacterium | reverse complement strand
TAGCCGTTCGATCGTCCCCGGCTCGTTGGTCCGTTCGGTGCGCAGCAGTCTGACCCGGGAGTTCTCGTCCTCCCAACGGTACATCTCCTCTCTGCCGAAGATGAAGCTGCTGACGATCGGTCGTTCCTGACTCAACGCGCCGGAACGCTCCATCGCCAGCACGCCGTCGGAGAACATCTCCGACCAGACACTCAACTCGCGGTGTTCCTTCACGGACGCAAGAACAGCATCGGGTACCGAGCCGATCCCCAACTGCAAGGTTGATCCGTCCAGGATCATCGACGCGACGTTCTCACCGATCGCCAAGCTGGTATCGTCCGGCGGCCTCGGACTCACCTGTGCGAGCGGCTCGTCCACCTCCACTAGGTAGTCGAACTCGCGAAGCAGCATCTCGCCGTCGCCGTAGACGTAGGGCATCTGCGGATTGACCATGCCAATGACCAAACCGCCACGCCCCCGGACCGCCTCGATCGCCGCCGGCAGCACATTGACTTCCAGACCCAGGCTCACCTGACCGTTCACAATCCGGCTGGTGTGCAGCAGCACCACATCGGGTAGCAAATGGTGCCCGAACAGCAGTGGGACCATCGACAACCGGCACGGGATGTAGCGCAGCCCGGCCCGGCGACGCATGGTTGGACCGACGAAAGTTGTCTCGAGGGTGACCCCTGGCCGGTCCGGAAGCGGGCACTGGGCATTCAGGATGTGGACGGTATACGTCTCCTGGGCCGCATCCAGCGCTTTCAGCAGAGGCACCGGGGAGGAGAAGTTTCCTGAGACGACCGCCCGAGCCCCCGGCTTCAAACGCTCAAGCACGCTTTGGATCCGTTCGAGACTCACAATGTTCATAACTCACATCATTGCGGGTCGGGTCCGCTGATCACGCAATGAGGGTCCATCTGAATCGGCGTGACTGCCGCCCGTGTACCGGGCGGTCGGAGCGAGGCCGAGGTGTGGGCAATTTCACCAGATTCGTCCAATCCGCAGTCGTCGCGGGAGTCCCTCGCCGCGTAGACTCGCGGACGGCCGGAGGGAGGCCATCATGTTAGGACGCCACCGGCGCACGGCAGTGGTGCTGCTGGGCTGCGCCCTGCTGATGGCATCGGTGTTTCTCGCCTCCCCTGCCAGCTTTGCATCCCCGCCGAAGGCGGTGGCCGCTCCCCACAGCCGGCAGGGCCTCCCGGCCGTCGACCCTGCCGTCCCGCCCCCTGCAGACATCAGCTTGCAGCAAGACCCAGCCCAGCTCGCAGGAGCGGTCAGTCCCGGCGACCGGGCGACAGTCGCCGTGGCCAAGCTGGACAGCTCTGGGCAGCTGGTCATCCGCGACACCCCGGTCCAGGGGCGCGATCAAGCGGAAGCGGTGATCGCCAGAGCGCAGGACGACCCCGCAGCCTTGTCGGTCGGCGTCACCACGCAGGTGACCGCGTTGGCCGAATCGAGTCTTCCGGCCACGTCGCCGGTCGTCACGGACCCGCGTCGTGCTGAGCAGTGGGCGCTCGACACGTTGGGGGCGGAGTCCGCCTGGCGGGTGGCGACAGGAGGCGGACAGCTGATCGCCGTCGTCGACAGTGGGGTGAAACCGGATCATCCCGATCTCGCAGGGCGGGTGTTACCCGGGATCGACTACATTCGGCGATCCGCCGGCCAGCCCTACGTCGGCTCCGCTATCGACCCGCTCGGGCATGGCACCCATGTCGCGGGCATCATCGCGGCGGCCGCTGGCAACGGAATCGGAATCGCTGGTCTGGCACCAGGCGCCACAATTCTGCCTGTACGGGTGCTCGACTCCACCGGATCGGGGGCCTCCAGTGACGTTGCCCGGGGCATCATCTGGGCTGCCGATCACGGTGCAACCGTCATCAATCTGTCCCTCGGTGCGGACGTGGACCGGGCAGACAAGCCGGCGGACCCGACCATGCGCACTGCCGTGCAGTACGCAGTCGGCAAAGGTATTCCGGTCGCCGCCGCGGCCGGTAACGAGCGGCTGGAGGGTAACGCTCCCAGCTATCCGGCCGCCTATCCCGAAGTTATCGCGGTCGCGGCGACCGATCGGCGTGGCAGTCCTGGCTGGTTCTCCACCAGCGGTGCGTATGTGGATCTCGCTGCTCCAGGGGTGGATATCCTCTCCACCTTCCCCAGTGGATACCACTCGCAGGAGGGCACCTCGATGGCCACGCCCTACGTGGCGGCGGCGCTCGGACTGCTCCGTGAGCGGCACCCTACGGATTCCCCAGCCCAGCTCCAGACGAGGCTGGAGAGCACCGCCACAGATGTGGCGGCACCGGGACGTGATCAGGAGACCGGGCTCGGCTTGATCAACCCTGATCGGGCGTTGGGTTCACCGGTCACCGACCTCTCCGCTGCTCCCGCAATTACCGGTCAACCACGGTCGGTCGCAGTGCCCCTCGGTGCCCCCTTCTCGTTGGCGATTGCGGCGCGGGGCGTCACAGATGTTCACTGGGAGCGACAGACCGCCGTCGGCTGGAAGGTGGTGGCCGGCGCTAATGCGTTGCGCTGGTCCCTTCCGCGGGCCGCCCGCGGCCACACCGGCTGGTATCGGGCGGTGGTGGCCAACGGCAACGGCGTGCGGACCTCCAGCAGGGTCGCGCTGTTCGTGCTGACGGTCCCAACTGTGCTGCGCCAGCCGGTCGGGGTGAGGGCCCGCGGACCGGCGCAGGTAAGCCTCGTCGCCACTGCTTCGGGCACCCCGGCAGTCAGCCAGCGATGGCAGGTCTCCGTCAACAACGGTGTCAGCTGGCGGTGGATCGCGGGGGCGGGATCTAACCGATTGTTCGTCATTCCCCGGTTCCGCCCGACTCTCTACCGAGCTGTTTTTGTGAACACCCAGGGACGGGCCATCACGCGCCCGGCACTGGTGCAACGAACAGCCTGAGGCTCGCGGCGGTGGCCTGCCGACCGCTGACTCACCCGTTCAGTAGTCTGACCCAGTGCCGGAAGCCCAGGGGACGATTGCCAGCTACCGC
>JAUPKM010000440.1 GCA_030837445.1 Actinomycetota bacterium | reverse complement strand
TACACCCCATGTGAACAACAGCGCTGCGAACACCAGGATGTAGGCATCGATCGCCCACACCAACTGACTCTGGGTTGCCTCCAAGTCGCGCTGGATGGTCGGCAGCGCGATGTTCAGAATGGTGTTGTCCAGCACCACCACCAGCAGACTCGTCACCAAAACGCCCAGGATCGCCCACCGCCGTGGATGGCCGACACCTCCAGCCAGCCAATCGGTATCGCGCACGTCTGCACCCGGCGTGTGGTCGGACTGAGTCATCGAATCCTCTCGTGTCGCGCAGCCGTTCGAGATCCCGTCGAGCATACGCTGACCCGGCCGTCATACATCCAGCCACCGAGAGCCAGGGTCCGGCTAGCCGTCGAACTCGCCGGCTTGAGCCGCCCAGGTAGCCATCGCGGCCTTCGTGACCGGACCCGGCGCTGTTAGGTTCCGATCCCCGAGCCTGGCGACCGGGTGAATGTCGCGGGTGCTTGACGTCAGGAAGATCTCGGTCGCACCCGAGAGCTCGGCCCTTGACACCGCCCGCTCGTGGGCACCGACCCACTCCAGCACCAACTCCCGGGTGATCCCGGCCAACGCCCCGGAGGTCACCGGAGGCGTCACTAGTTCACCCTCGAGGACCAGGAACACGTTGCTACCGGTGCCCTCGCAGACTTCGCTTCGGGTGTTGCAGAGCAACGCCTCGGAGAAGCCCCGCGATCGCGCGGCCGCCAGCGCAATCGCGTTCTCCGCATACGAGGTGCTCTTGACGTTGGCCAGGGGTGACTCCGGGTTGCGGGTCCAGGAGACCAACACCGCGTCAGTGGTCGGTGGCCATCGCTGGGCGGGGGTAACCGTGACCACCAGCGTGGCTGGCCCGGTTCCCCGGTAGGGATCCGACAGCTCCCCAGCACCGGCGGTCACCGTGATCCGCATCCGCCCCAACGGTCCCACGGCTGCCTCGTTCGCAGCCACCACCTGCTCCGCCGCGGCACGGATGACATCGACCGGGGGCAGGTCGACTCCGACGACTGCGGCTGAGCGAGCCAGTCGCTGCAGATGTCGGGTCATTGCGAACGGCCGTCCGGACGCAACCTTCAACGTCTCAAACACCCCCGCTCCCACCGTCAGCCCCCGATCCAGGGCGCTCACCCGCGCCGCCTCGAGCGGGACGAGTCGATCCATCAGCCATACCTTCACGCGGTACCTCCGTCCTCGAGCCGACCACGCCCGACAGGGCTCAGCCCCACGCGTGGGTCAGACTCACCCGCGGCCACCGCGATCAGGTGGGCCGCCTTCAACTCCGTCTCTCGCCATTCGCCGGCCGCGTCACTCCCCCAGGTGATACCCGCACCCGTCCCGAACCTGATGGTGGCCGGGCCACCGTCGTAGGGCCCACGGTCGTCACCACCATCGTCGATCCAGAAGGTTCGGATCCCAACCGCGAGTTCAGCCATGCCGGAGTCCGCGTCGACCCAGCCGATCGCGCCGCAGTACGGTCCACGCGGGGTGGGCTCCAGCCGGTCGATGATGGTCAGTGCGGATGATTTGGGCGCACCGGTAACGCTACCGGGCGGAAAAGTGGCGGCAAGAAGCTCGGGCCAGCCGACGTCAGCTCGAAGCTTTGCCCGCACGCCCGACACCAGGTGCACCAGTCCGGGATGCTCCTCGACGTTGAGGAACTCTGGCACGGATACGGACCCGGTGGCTGCGATCGCCCCCAAGTCATTGCGCACCAGGTCGACAATCATCACGTTCTCGGCTTCGTCCTTGGCAAGCATGGACTCCGCGCTGGTGGCGGTTCCCTTGATCGGGCGCGACACCACGTCGTCACGCTGCCGCGAAAGGTAGAGCTCGGGGGAAGCACAGACCACGTTCACCCCCGTCGGTCGACGCAACCCGTGGGCCGAAGCGCTGTCGCCGGGCAGTTGGAGGGCGCCGAGATGGGGCGCCGGGTTTCCCTTCGCTAGGAGTCTGGCCAGTCCGAAGGGGTGGCGGCGACTGGAGTCAGGCAGCTGGGCGTGCATCACTCGGCAAAGATTCGCCTGATAGACATCGCCGCGGCCGATTGCGTCCCGAATTTCCTCGACCGCCCGACAGTAGTCATCACGGTTCAAGCTGGATCGCCAGCTGGCCGGGTCGGCGCCCCGCCAGTGCCCGGGGAGGTCGGCCGCGGCTGTGGGAATCCAGCTGCGGAACCTGGCCAGGGTGACCGTGCCTTCGAAGTCGATCACGACTGCCCAGCGACCTGAACGGTCCAACACGCCCGGATCATCACTGACCTGCATCAGCCCGGTGGCCAACTGGCCGCCGAACCAGGCGAGCGCCTCAGGACTGCGCCCGGACGCTGCCGGCGGTTTCACTTCAGCCACCTGTTATTGCCGCCACAAGCGATTCCAACGTCGCCGGTTTGGCGAGGTAAGCATCGACGCCGGGCAATGCCGCCGCCCGCTCCAACCGCTGGGCAGAGTCGGCCGAGATCACCACGACGCGCGGGCGTGGCTCCCCGAGCAGCGGAATGAGGTCCAGGCCCGAGGAGCCGTCGGCGAGGTGCACATCGAGCAGAACGACTCCGTAGTCCTGGGTGCTGATTGCCTCGATCGCCGACGACAGCGTTCCCGCCACATCCACCTCGACACCGGGGAACGCCTTCGCAAATACCGCCGCCATCAGTTCGACGTTCACGGCATTGTCCTCAACGTGCAGCACCCTTTCGCAGGACAGCAGTCCTGCCAACGGGTCCGAACCGACCAGGTCCGAAGGTGCCGTGCTCACTGGCGCCACGGCGACGAGGTGAACCGTGGCCAGCGCCCCACCGCCCACCGACGAGGACATCGTGATGGTGCCGGACATGGCTTCCACCAGGTGCTTCGTGAGCGCCAGGCCAAGTCCACTACCAGGCACCTCAGCACCGCGTCCGAGTCGGTCGAACGGCACGAACACTCGCTCAAGCAGGTCGTTGGGAATGCCCGGACCGTTATCTCTCACCTCCAGCACCACCTCCGCGGACGACCCCCGCGCGGAGACGACGACACTGGTAGCACCGAACTTCAAGGCATTGTCCACCAGGTTGCTGACGACCTCGCGCAGCGCGACAGGATCTGCCAACACGTGCTGCTCACCAATGTCCATCGTGAGGCTGGCGCCGCGGCTGACCGCCAGCGCATCGAACGAGGCCAGCGTCGCCGAGACAACCTCCGCCAGCGCCATCGGTTTCAACTCGACGGTCGCGGCCCCGGACTCCAGCTTCGTAAGGTCCAGCACCCGGGTAACGAGCCCGACCAGGTGGGAGGCGCTGAGCCTGATCTGGTCCACCCACTGTCGCTGTTCATCCGTGACATCCTCCTTCGCCAGGAGCTCGGCGAAGCCGACGACACCATTGAGCGGAGTTCGCAGTTCGTGGCTCGCGGTCGAGAGGAACCGCGACATCGCTCTGGCGTCGTCCTCGCTACGGTGCCTCGCGGCCACAATCG
>JAUPKM010000063.1 GCA_030837445.1 Actinomycetota bacterium | reverse complement strand
TCTCGATCAAGATGACGGGCCGGTGACCTGCGGTTCCTTCGTAGCGGGGGCAGGATTTGAACCTGCGACCTTTGGGTTATGAGCCCAGCGAGCTACCGAACTGCTCCACCCCGCGTCGCTGAGGCCTAGCGTACGCGACCGGTGGCCCCCTGAGCAAAACGGTTCTCCCCTCACCGCCCCCGGGGAGAGGAGCAGACGGCGCGCCACCTCGTCGGCTCCGAACCCTCGGCCGAACAGGTACAGCACCCCTCACTCACACTCGATCAGGGGAGTCGGACCGACACGCAGTGCCCCGGAGGAGTTGACCTCGCCCGGGGCGGCGGGCGCCGCCGTCCCGCGATCTGGCACCCCTGATACAGATCGACGTATAGTGAACTGTAGATTTTCCAGGAGGCGGTGTCATGAGCGACGAGGGCAGACTCTCAACCGGCGAACTGCTTGATGCGCTCAAAGCCCTGGCCAACCCGGTACGTCTAGAGATCATGGAGTGGCTCCGCGATCCCGAGACCGAGTTCGCCGAGTACGAGCCCATCGCAGATCGGACCAAGGTCGGGGTCTGTGCCAGTCACATACAGGCGAAGAGCGGGCTCGCGCAGTCGACGGTCTCGTCCTACATGGCGACCCTCGAACGCGCGGGGCTGGTGATCCCCACCCGGGTGGGGAAGTGGACTCACTACAGGCGCGACAATGCCCTGCTGCGCCGGGTCGGTGAAGCCATCGCGGACGAGAGTCCACGTCGTATCGACACATCGCGATTTTAAGATATGATGTGGGCGTGAGCACGCCCTCCGGAGCCCCAGCCTCGGCTCTCATCGTCCATGCGCACCCTGAGCCCTCCTCGTTCAACACCGCACAAGCACGCACCGCCTGTGCCTCCCTGGAAGCACAGGGTTACACCGTCGAGTTCATCGACCTGTACGCACAACAATGGTCACCGGTCCTCGACCGAGGTGAGTTCCCACCGTTCGAAGGACCCTTCAAGCCGCAACGCGAGCAGTGGAACGCCGCGAAGAGCGGGAGCCTGGCTGCGGATGTCCGTACCGACCTGGATGCGGTGTTTCGAGCAAACCTGCTCGTACTGTCGTTCCCTCTCTGGTGGTTCTCCCTGCCCGCGATCCTCAAAGGATGGGTGGACCGCGTCTTCGCCATGGGCGCCGTGAGCGGCGGCGACCTCGGGCTGTTCGACGAAGCAGCCCTGGCCGGGCGCCGCGCCGTGGCGCTGATGACCACCGGTGGTTCAGCCGACTCGTTCACCGAAGACGGGACGTTCGGCGATATCAACGAATTCCTCTTCCACATCCACCGCGGAATGCTTGAATTCGTCGGCTATGACGTTCTCGAACCGATCATCACCTACGGCCCGGCCCATGTGGACGACGTCCGGCGCGCACGAGCGTTGGACGACGTACGTCACGCTTTCAGCAACCTTGACAGCCGCCCCATGGTGAAGACCTCACGATCCCGCACCCCTCTCACAGCACGGTAAGACCCCGCACCGAGAAGGCCACGAACAAGCTTTCAGCACGTCCGCCGAGCCACAAAACAGAGCACACTCCAAGCAACAACAACAGAATAGGACAACCTTACCTTGACTGCGAAAGAGTTGATAGAACCCCTGGTCGAAGAAAAGACGACCAGTCGTCAAAAAGTCGCCGTCGCCGTGCTGCTCACGGCGAACTTCACCCTCGCCGTCGACTTCTCCATCCTCAACGTCGCCCTTCCGCACATCGGTCGTGACCTCGGCTTCACCACCGCGAACCTCCAATGGATCGTCACAGCGTTCGCGCTGTGCGCCGCAGGATTCACGTTGTTCTTCGGCCGTGTCGCCGACCTGTTCGGCCGCAAACGTTTGTTCCTCCTCGGCATGATCCTGCTCGGCGTCTCTTCTCTCGCCGCTGGTCTCGCCGCCGAACCCGTGATGCTCCTGGTAGCCCGGGTCGGCCAGGGAATCGCCACCGCCATGGTCACCCCAGCGGCGCTCTCCCTGCTCACCACAATGTTCACGGAAGGGCCGGCACGTGCACGAGTGCTCGGCCTCAGCGGAGCCCTGATGGCCGCGGGGTTCACCACCGGTGCTGCACTCGGAGGTCTGCTCATCGGTTTGGTGAGCTGGCGGGGCGCGTTCTTCATCAACGTTGTCGTCGCCGTCTTCGTCCTTGCTGTCGCTCCATTCGTACTGAACGACCAGAAGGCTGTCGAGCACCGCCCGCGCCTTGACACTCCCGGTGCGATCACAGTCACCCTCGCCCTGGTCGCCCTCGTCTGCGGCATCGCCACCGCCGGTGAGAAGGGCTGGACCAACTCCGCGGCATGGGGACTGATCCTCGCAGCCATCGTTCTGTTCGCTATCTTCCAGGTCATCGAATCCCGCGTGTCCGAACCTCTCGTCGCCCCGGCACTGCTCAAGCGCAGCAACGTGGCTTGGGGAAACCTCGCCGGTCTCCTCGCCTTCGCGACCGAGACCTCCTTGGTGTTCCCCCTGACGCTCTACCTCCAGGAGGTCCTCGGACTCAACGCCGTCACCGCTGGCCTGATCTTCGCGTGGCTCGGCATCGGGACGGTCACCGGTGGTCTCATCGCCCCGAGAGTCATCGGAAAGACCAGCTCCAAGGTTGCGATCGTCGTCGGTTTCATCGTCCAGGGCGCAGCGACTCTTCCACTCGCCTTCGTCTCCGACCATCAGGGCTGGATCCTCCCGCTACTGATCGTCACATTCATCGGCGGTGTCGCCAACCTCGTCGTCATCGTCGGTTACACCGTCACCTCCACGACCAGTGTTCCGAGCGACCAGCAGGGTCTGGCCACCGGTCTCATCACCATGAGCCAGCAGGTCGGCATCACCCTCGGCACACCCATCATGTCCGCACTCGTCACCGCCTTCGCCACTGAGACGCTCCTTCCCGGGCTGCAGTTCGCGATGGGTATCAACGCCGCCATCTGCATCGT
This sequence comes from Actinomycetota bacterium, assembly GCA_030837445.1. Lineage (GTDB taxonomy): Bacteria > Actinomycetota > Actinomycetes > S36-B12 > UBA10799 > JACJWR01. The sequence goes on along the minus strand of JAUPKM010000063.1, from coordinate 8,424 downwards.
GTCCGCCCTCTTGGTCGCGGTGTTCCTACGCCTGCCCTCGACCCCGTCCGCGGCCTGAGAACACCCGGCACCGGGTGTGGCCCTTCCGGAATGGCGCAGCATGATGTGATCCAACCGACCGGTATCGGCGGTCGACAACACATCTCACAGCTCGAACCTCACATATGCGGATCGCCGCTCGGTTCCCCCTCCGGTGTCCCGTGCGGACCACACGGTGAGGGACGTCTCCGCCGTCTGCTGTGATGTCGACGTTCGACCGGGATCGAAGTCATGTCAAAGCGCCTTTCCGGCGGAGCCACACCCTCCCCCGAGCCGCTCGATGGCGAACCGGAGGCTCCCCCTCCGGAGAATGCAGTGCGGCAGATCCATCGACCCTGATGTCGATGGATCCCGCGGCCGGGCACAGGTGCCCGGCTTTTTGGGGTTTGTGCTCCTGTTCGGGTTGCCCCAATGAGCTCCTGTGACGTGTGCGCGGCCGGCTGAAGCAGGTCTCGGAGTGGACAGGCTCGATCGCCTGGGTCGCGTCATGCCCGATCCGGACCCTCTACGCGCGGGTGAACTGCCCCGCCACCGCCTCAGCGACACTTCAGACCTTCCTCCCGGCGGCCTCCGGGCAGGGCCGCGGGCCGGCATGCTGCGCCATCGGGCGCGGGATGAGGGTCGACGTGGAAATAGCCGTGCGTTCAAACCCCGTGGACGTATGTCGACAACGGCATCCGCCTGTCCTTGTCCGGTATCGGGAAGAGTTCCGACGGAACACTGGCAAAGCCCGACACTACTCGGCGAACACGCCAACACATTCCAAGAACAATGGTTCCTCCAACACCTACCCTCACACTCGAACAGCACCCCGGGCAAGAAGATCAACACCCTTGCACAAACCTTCAAGTAGCTAGATCGACCAAAGCAGTTTCAAAACACCGAACGTGGGACCATGGTCCTTTACCCAGAAAAGTTTCCGGACAGTTGGGATCCTGATCCGGCTTGCGGGAGTGCATCATCGTTGCTATGTTTCGAGATAGGCACCATTACTTCGATTCCCCGGGGGGGGTACGCGGTGAGGTCAATCGTGTGGTTCACGGTGTCATCAGGCAACGAATCTGAGGGTCGGGTAGACGGAGCGTTGAACGAGCCTCGCCGACAAGAATGACCCCCGCCCGTGAGGTAACATCACCGATGTCCACTCACGCATCTTCGGGAGCCCGGGCGGAAAACGTCCCACCATGAGCCCGCACAGCCATCTTCTAGGGATCCGGCGCACGTGGATGCCCAGAAGTGGCAACTCCGTGCGCCTTCGAGCCACAGGATCCACCACCTGATACTTCTCCGGTTCTCTGGTGTCAAGTTCCAGAATCGACCACCACGAAGCGAGCGGGAAGAAAGGTGTCCGTCACCGTTCGGCGAGCGACGCCGGCTGGTCCGGCGACATCTGCTGGTCATATGGCACGGAGGGACGCCCACACGCGGGCTGCGCCATTTGACCGCCTGTCGAACACTTTTCGGTGCAATTTCGGCCCACACCCGAGAATCGGGGTTCCGATCGATCGAAAACCATCGGTGTTTCGTCGAATCTATTGCGCGAGTGTTCTTCCGCTTCACGAGGCGTCATCTTCGATGATGCTTCTTTGAGGCCGCATGGCCCTCGGTCATGCCGGCATCGACCAACCATGGCCGGCGCGTCGATCAGAAGAGCCCGTAGAACGCACAGGTGAAGTCGGCTTCCTGACGAGATGCCTCAGCCACAGTGTGGCAGACCCTGGTCAGTCGCTGTCCGGAGCCCCTGACCGAAACGCTCATCATCGCTCATCGCCCTCACCTCGAGCCACCCATCGGCCGTGTCACATCGGTGAACCGTACCGAACACACCGACGGGTCATTTCCGTAAAACAACACGGCCCTTTCGGAGATAGACATGTACATCACAACTCCCGTTCCAAGTACGGCCTCGGGTGAGATGTTCCACCGCGCCGTCCTGGACACAAGCCCATCTCAGACGCGAATCGTCGGGTTCTTTCCAGGTCTGGGAAGCCGGGCCGCATATCGTGGAGTAGCGGAGACGCTGCTTCGGGAGGCAGATACACGGACGCTGATGCTCTTGGACGAAGCGGCGTCGGCGCTGCGGGACCCGGCAACACGGGCGGAGCTCTTACTCGAAGGGCTCTTACCGTCGGATCGGATTCGCCGGCAGGGCAGGATCGGTGCGGGACTGCTGGCCACGAATCTGGCGCTGGCGAATCGGTTCTATTATCTCGCATCCGCCCGAGGAGTGGGATACACCTTCGCCGCGTTCACGGGAGAGAGCTTCGGGATCGTGTGCGCAGCGGTCGCCTCCGGCGCGTTGACGATTAGAGACGGCGTTCGCATCGCGGAGGCATTCACTCCGCTGATGCTCCTCGCCTCCGCGTCGGACGCCGAGGAGGCCGACAGCACCGACGAATTCCTGGAGGAGCTACGAGGGCATCTGCCCCGATTCACTCCCGGTACTTACCCGATCGAGGAACCGACGCACGTCCTGGGGCTCGCCAGCGAACCGGAGAATCTGGTGGAGCTGTTGAAGGACCTCGCTTCATCCGTTCCCACGAAGGACGTCGAGGTACACAAGCTGTACTCCTGGCGTCAAGTCAACGTCTATGTCCGCGAAGGATACCTACCTCGCTTCATGGAGCGACTCACCAGGCACCCTCTCGTCGAGGCGGCGGAGCTGAAAACCCCGACGACATTCCTGGCACATTCCGAGCGAATGCATGACGTTCGAGACGCGCTGTCGAGTTGGATGGTCTCGCAGAGGATCGAGTTCCGCGCCCCGCACACACCGGTCATCGCGAACCATAGACAGGCGGTCTTGACGTCCGCGGAGGAAATCCGCGACGCCGTGCTCGCGATGACCGACCGCATCATGAACTCGGAGGGCACCGCCGAGGAGATCAAGCACCTCGACCCCGACGTGATTCTCGAGATCGGGCTGGGTAATCGCTCCGTGAAACTTCTCGAGGCGAACGGAGTGGACGCACCGGCGACGGCGTGGTCGGCACGCGACGACAGCGTGCTCGAGGCGATCAGCGTCGCCGAGCGCTTCCGCTCCGCTCTCCGTGAACTGCGGTCCGCGGGCGCGCCGATGACACCTCGGCACGTGGATTTGTTGCGCGATGTGTTCACCGGGTACACGTCACCGCTCCCCTTGATCTGGGCCCGGCGCCTGATCGGAGATGCAATCACCGAACTGGTCGACAGGCCTCGTCGGGATGGTCTGAACGGGCTTCACCGCTTCCTCGATGTGTTCCAGCACACCTTCGCCCATCGGGAGGACATCGATCTCTCCAACGGCGCGCTCGTCGCGCGTGCCCGGGTGAAGAAGCGACTCGACGGCGAGGTCTCGACACTCGGTCACGCCATGACCGAACTTGAGGTACTGCATTCCGACGGCACCACAGAAGTGATCACGCTCGACCGGCCCAGCCACGCCGAATCGATCGTCTTCCACTTCGAGAAACCGCACGACACCCACGCCGGCGAGATCGTACGGGCCGCCCGGGCGCTGGCCCGTGCGCAACCGTTGGCGGAACGGATCCACGCCGACCTCACCGCCGTGGCCGGACAACTCCGGGAGAACGGCTACGGAGTGGCAAGTGTCCAGGGCGCCGTCGCCTTCGTGGCACACCGGTTCACGCTGTTCGACCTTCTGCGGATCTACCGTCCGTCGTTGATCGCGCAGACCGACCACAGTCTCGCGGGCAGCGACCGGGCTGGCTGGTTGCTCTCGCTCGCCGCGGCCCGCTCGGTGACGCCGTCGAGCATCCTTCCGCTGGTGGCGCTGTCCTTCGACCAGGAGCCCCAGCCGGACCGTCTGGACGCGGAGCTCACCAGGTTCTTGCCGCAGATCCGCGACGCCCAGATGCCAGTGCTGTCCCCCGACGGGGTACCACTGCGAACCCAGCGCAAGTTGCGGATCTCCACCGTCAGCGTGTTCCGGAACGCAGCTCTCGACCGTCCCGAACGCCTCGTGCAGCTCAACGCAGCCTGCCTCGTCGTGTCTCTCGGCTCCGTGATGGCACGGTACCGGGTACGGTCGACGCCCCACCAGGCTCAGGTGGTCTCCGTCCGTGTGCCCGCGGAACTGTGGCGGAAGGGGCTGAACCCTGCGCTCGATGCCGCGGACGAACGCGTGACCCTCCTGCGGTCCTATGAGCGGGAGCAGGTGCTCCGGTACGCCCAGCAACGGAAACTGCTCAGCAGCACCGTGAACGCTTACGCCCATCCGGGCGAGACAGTGATCGGTTTCGGCCTCGGTGGCAGCGAGTCGATGACGATGTTCTTCGAACGTGACGACGTTCCCGGAACCCGGGTGCGTAAGGTGTTGAGCGACGCGCTCACCACGGTCGACTGGGATCCGTCCGGGGTCGGGACCATGCTGCCACCGTTCGCGAAGGCACAACGGCAGACGGAGTACCTCCAGGCCCTTCCCACCTCGCTTCGACGACTGTTCCCCCAGGTCGGGAGAATCGCCTCCCGAGAACTCCCCGTTCCGACACACCTCACCGCGGTCCGCTCCGAGCCATTCCGGGAATTTATGTATGAGATGTCGTACGTACCCGGCGAAGAGATCAGCCGATGGGTCGAACGCTCCACGCCCCCGTCGGCGGTCGTCGCCCGCGTGTATGAAGTGGTTCTAGAAGTACTGCACCGAGAGGTGCACACGGTGCGACGCCGGCCTGCCCCCGGCGGAACACTCGAGGAGCAGTACTTCTCCAAGATCGAAAAGCGTCTCGACCTGTCCCGGCGCACCGCGCCGGCCACCTTCGGACCGTGGCTTCTCGAGCCGAACCGGATCGTGATCAACGAACGTCCCCTGCGTAACATCAGACCCCTGCTCGCAGCCTTCCGCGGCAATCCCGGATTCCGCGCGGTCCTCGAACCTCGGTTCCACTCCCTGGTGATGGGCGATACGAACACAGAGAACATCAAAATCGCCAACGTCGAACCGCTGCTCACCGCCCAACGATTCATTGAGTCCGGCGCTGATCCCGCCGTGCTTCACGGAGCACTCCGAGCGATCACTGCCGAGTCGATCGGAGTGACGTTCCTCGACCCACGCGCCATCGGCTACCGGAGCAGCGGCGCGGACACGCGGGACGACCCGATGTACGACAACAAGCCGTGGCACAACTCGATCGGGCACTACGACGAGATGCACTACGAGCAGTTCGAACTGGACACCGGCACCGCCGACGGCACGCCGACCATCGACATCCACTTCCGAAGCGGCAATCCCTACCAACGCGCGTACGACGTCCGCGACGTCCTCGAGCGCGGGGAATCGGCCATCGATCATTCCGGAATGGAGGCGCACTTCGCCCGGGTGATGCGTTCGGTCTACGACCTCGACAACCCGAACGCAGCCCAGCATCGTGACGACCCGTACTGGCTGACCCGGTTCGTGTTCACGATGGGCACGCACTTCACCGCGATGCCGCCGTTCCACTTCCTCTCCGAAGTCGACGGGACCTTGACCGACACACCTCTCACACAACGGCGACCGATCGCGATCTACGCCGAGGGAATCAAGTGGCTGAACTGGGCGCTCGAGATGCTCGAGGGCACACGAACCGAATTCCTCGGACTTCCTGTATACCCCGCACGATAACCGACGCCGTCCGTGAACCAGCAGTGACCATTTCAACCGATCCTGCACGCTCCGAAACGAAGACCGTTCCTGTTGGAGGACCGAGATCATGAGCCCCCTTCCACGCGCCCTTCCCGTCTCCGGACTGAACGAGTTGTCCACCGAATCCCGGATGATCGCGACTCCGTGGAGCCGCATGCTCCGCGGAATCGGCCTCGGACAGTACCCCATCGACTATGACCGGGTTGTCGCCGGGCACATCCGCGCTACCTTCGACCAGTTAGTGACGCGCGTGTCGGAACCTGACACCTACACCAGGTTCTGCCGGGATCTGGCGGACTTCATCCTGAAGGTCGCGGACCCCGACAGCGACCGCTCCTGGATAGAAGCCGCCGTGGGACCGCTGCTGGAATCCGTCCGTTCCGTGCCCAATCCCTATTACAGGGCCGTGGCCGGAAGTATTCTCATGGATGCCTTCGCCAAGCTGAACCTGACGATGCTTGTCGGCGACGGGGTGGATTTTCCCGCCGAGGTACTCAGCATGCTCGACGAGATCACTCCCGATCAGATCCCGGACGAGAACCAAGGGCGTCACGGCGAGTATGAACGGGTGTCCGCCTGCTGCGCGGTCTTCCTCGCCATCGGCGAACTGGGGCTACGGGAGCGTCTGGTCACCCCCGAACGGAACCACATCGTCGAAGCCCTGAGCCTGCTGGAACGCATTCCCATTCCGTACTTCTGCGGACGATCAGGTGGCATGCTGATGTCGGTGATCGCCCTGCTCGGCTACACGGAGCACATCTTCGATGGCGACCGCGACTACATGAAGGAGGTTCTCGAGTATCTGACCCGGGCCGACGAGGTGGGAAACTGGCCGGCCTTCCCCAACCCCATGCCGACCCCTTGGAAGAAAATCTACCCCCTGTTGACGATGCTCAATGCCATTGCGATGTGCGGCAGAGAAGAGTATCTGACACAGCCTGTCGACGCCCTGGCCGAAGCCAAGAACCTGCTGAGCCAGATCCCATGGAACACCCGCGTCCACATGGCACAGTACTATGTCATCGCCCTACACAACCTGGGGCGTCTGACGGAGGAACTGCCGGACCTCGACTCCTTCATGGAGGACGTCGCGGCGGTCTTGGACATCGTCGACCCCGGGGAGAACTACTCCCCCAGAGGAAACGCCTATCCCTACATCATCGAGCTGTCGATGATGACCGGCCGGATGGATCTGATCCCGGACGAGGCGCTGGAGCGCATGGTCGATTCATTCCCCGACCTCAGCGGCCCCGAGGACCGGGCGAACAGGGCGTTCCCCGTCAGCTACGTGCTCAACATTCTCGGAGAGATCGGTGCCGAAGAGCTGATCTTCACTCCCCGGGACCGCTACGAGGGCCGCTCGGCCATCGCCTGGGTCGTCGACGATCTGTCCGAGGGCGCCCTGGAAGAGGGCGATCGAATCTCGATGATCGATCACTCCCTGGTCAGCTACGCCCTGCGGCTGCGCGGCTCCGCGGCCGACGAGACGGAACTGTTCAAGAAATTCGTGTTCCCGGACTTCGGTCACGCACCTGGCACGTCCGGACCGGACCACGTCGACCGGACGTGACAGCAGCAGACTGATCGCCCGGCCGAGACACAGGCGGCACCTCCGAGGTTCCGATCACTCCGGACGAACCTGACCCCCAGGCTCGCCTCAGGAAGCTCCCGGGACCTCGGAGGTGCATCACTGTCGGAGCCGAAGAACAGCGGATCCCCCGGGCAGCTCGACCTCGACCTCGGCCAACCGCCGGTGGGACATGCCAGGATGCGTACGCAACGGTAGGACGAAACACCCGTCCACAGCAGCGAATCACCAGTCATGAGCCGTCGGCGTCGGGGATAGAATGCGATGGATTGAACCGGAAACCGGAAACCGGAAACCGGAAACCGGAAACCGTGAGCCGGCTCGTCCTGGCGGTGGCTCGAACGGTGACTTCCACCGTGCGTCTGATGGACGCCTTGGAGGTGTTCCGGGCCGATCTTCGTGTCGAGGTCGTGTTCTGGGTCGATGAGCGGTCCCGGTTCGGGCAGGGCGTGCGGGAGCTGTTGTCCCGGGTCGGTGCCAGGGTTGTGACACGGCACGAGGTGCGTGCCCTCGATGTGGGGCTGGTGCTGGCGGCCAGCGAGAACGCCGACGTCGGTGTGGTCGACGCCCCGGCGGTGGTGCTGCCTCACGGGGTGGGCTTCCACAAACATCTGCGTGAGGTCCCCGGCGGGCCGGTGCGGCTGTCGGGCGTCGCGCCCCGGAGGTCGGCGTCCGGCCGAGAGACCGTCATGGTGGTGACGAGTCACCGGCAGCGGACCCAGCTGGAGTCGGCGTCCCCAGGTGCGGCCGGGTCCACGGTGGTGGTGCGGGATCCGTTCTTCGACCGGCTGCGGGCTAGCCTGGATCTCCGCGACCAGTACCGCCGGACGCTGGGCGTACACCGGGGACGGCGGCTGATCGTGGCGTCCTCGACCTGGGGCGAGGAGTCCCTGTGGTCGCGGTGGCAGGATCTGCCGACCCGGCTGCTGGCCGAGCTGCCGTCGGACGAGTACCTGGTCGCGGCGATCCTGCACCCGAATGTCTGGGCGTGGCACGGCCCGTGGCAGGTGCGTACCTGGCTGGCCGACGCCCTGGACTCCGGGTTGCTGCTGATCCCGGCCGACCAGGGCTGGCAGCGGGCCCTGGTGTCCGCGGACGTCGTGATCGGCGATCACGGGTCCGTCACCTTCTACGCCGCCGCCTTGGGGCTGCCGTTGCTGTTGGGCGCGTTCGG
>JAUPKM010000439.1 GCA_030837445.1 Actinomycetota bacterium | reverse complement strand
TGACGCTGTCCGCGCCGGCGGCGGCCGCGGGGGTCAGACCGGGACACTTCGTGGCGGTGGCCGTCGGCGGTCCGGAGTCGGCGATGTTGCTTCGACGAGCCTTCTCGATCTACCGGGCGGACCCGGCAGCCGGCACGATCGAGATCATCTTCGCGGTGTCCGGTCGTGGTACCGCCTGGCTGTCCGAACTCCGGCGGGGGGACTGGTTGAGCGTGGTGGCGCCGCTCGGTCGACCCTTCTCGCTGCCCACCGAACCGGTGGCGTGTGCCCTGGTGGCCGGCGGCTACGGTGCGGCGCCGATGTTCGCGCTCGCGGACCAGTTGCGCGCGCGCGGCTGTCGGGTCGACATGGTGCTTGGCGCCGCCACCGAGACGAGGCTGTTCGGACTGCTGGCGGCGCGGCGCTGTTCGGACACCTTGAATGTCACCACTGACGACGGCAGTTTCGGGGAGCAGGGCCGGGTGACCGAACCGCTCCGGCGGATCCTGGCCGAGCACGACACGGCTGTCGTGTACGCCTGCGGCCCGATGGCCATGCTGGCGGCGGTTTCGACGGCCGCGGCGGAAGTCGGAGCCCACAGCCAGTGCGCGGTGGAGGAGGCGATGGCCTGTGGGATCGGGATCTGTATGACCTGCGTGCTGCCGGTGGTGGGCGCAGACGGGGTGACCCGGATGGTCCGCTCCTGCGTCGAGGGTCCGGTGTTCTTTGGCGACCGGGTTCGCTGGCCAGATGTCGGGACGGTACCCCCGGACACCCTCGGGGCTCCCACAACCGGAGGCCACTGATGGCCGCCATGGCTGATCCGGGACCGACCGGGCCGGACCTGTCGACGTCATTGGCGGCGGCAGAGTTCCCAGCGCCGGTATTCACCGCCAGTGGCTGCGCGGCCGCCGGCCGCGAGTTGGCGCCGTTCTTCGACCTGACCGAGATCGGTGGCGTCGTCACCAAAAGCATCATGATGTCGCCGCGGTCCGGTCGCCCGACTCCGCGGATGGCCGAGACCCCATCGGGGATGCTCAACTCCATTGGGCTGCAGGGTCCTGGAATCGAGTCGTTCATTGCCAATGATCTGGCCTGGCTGCGGGATCGAGACGTCCGGGTGATCGTATCGATCGCCGGCGGCACCGCCGAAGAGTTCGGCCAGTTGGCCACCCGGTTGCGGCACGAACCGGGGATCGACGCGATCGAGGTGAACATCTCCTGCCCGAACGTCGCCAGTCGCGGGTTGGTCTTCGCCTGCGACCCGGGCGCAGCCGGCGGCGCGGTGCGGGCAGTTCGACGCAATACCAACTCGACCGTGCCGGTGTTGGCGAAACTGTCACCGGACGTCACCGACATTGTGGCCATCGCCGACGCGGTGGTGGCTGCCGGCGCCGACGGACTGTCGATGATCAACACGACCCTGGGGATGGTGATCGACACCGACACGATGCGGCCCGCGTTGGCAGGGATCACCGGCGGTCTGTCTGGGCCTGCGATCCGACCGATGGCCGTCCGCGCCGTCTGGCAGGTACACGCCGCGATGCCGCAGATCCCGATCCTGGGCATGGGCGGGATTCGCACCGGCCTGGACGCGCTGCAGTTCGTACTTGCCGGAGCCAGCGCCGTCAGCGTGGGCACTGCCGTGTTCAACGATCCGCGGGCACCTCTGCGGGTGCAGCAGGAACTCGCCGCGGCACTGGCCGAGCGAGGGTTCGCGAGCCTGGCCGACGCCGTCGGCTACGGCCAGCGGGGACTGCCGCACCGGCCGAATGAGAAGGGGCAGTCGGAGTTGATGGAGGATTCGGATGGCTGACACGGTGCCCGCTGACACGGTGCCGGCTGACACAGTGCTGACGGGTGGCCCCGTGGCGCCGATCGCGGTCGCGTTGGATGCGCCCGACCTGGCCACGGCCTGTGCCTGGGCGACCGCCGTCGCGCCGCACGTGGCGGTGCTGAAAGTCGGGTTGGAGACTTACCTGCGAGATGGTGCCGAAAGTGTGGCAGCGATCTCCGAGGCCGCCGGCGGGGTTGCTGGCGGCCCGACCGCTGGGACCGACAGCGGTCCCGCACTCTTCCTTGACCTGAAACTGCACGACATCCCGAACACGGTGGCGGGTGCGGTCAGGTCGGTCGCACCGTTGCGACCGACCTACCTCACGGTGCACGCTCTCGGTGGCCCAGCCATGATCACCGCAGCAGCGCAGGCATCGCCGGAGACCCTCATCACCGCGGTCACGATCCTCACCTCGATGGATGCGGCGGCGATGGCCGCCGTCGGGATTCAGGGGACGCCCAGCCAGGCGGCGCTGCGACTTGCGACGATGGCGGTCGCCGCCGGCGCCCGGGCGCTGGTCTGCTCGCCGCTGGAAGTGGCCGAGATTCGCGCGGCCGTGCCCGATGAGGTCGTCCTCATCACCCCAGGGGTCCGCCCGGCCGGCGCCGCGGTGGCAGACCAGAAGCGAGTGGCGACCCCGCAGCAGGCACTTGCCGCCGGCGCGAACCTGTTGGTCATCGGCCGCCCGATTACCGGCGCCCCGGACGTCGGGGTGGCCGCCGCGTCGATCGCGACCGGAATCCTGGCCTGATTTCCCGCTGGTTGGGCACCGCCGGGCAGATTTCGCTACCGTCCTCGCGTGGGCCTGCCCGAGCTGACACCAGCCGAACGCAGTGCAGCTGCATCGGCTGCACTCGCGGCCCGTCGACGCCGAGCGGAGATCAAGGCGGCGTTGGCTAGCGGTGAGTTGGACCTGCCCGCCGCGCTCGACCTGGCGGGGCATGACCAGGCGCTGGCGAAGATGAGAGTGGTCGATCTGCTTGGGGCGATGCCGAGGATCGGTCCGGTGCGGGCCTCGGAAATCATGGAGCGCAACAACGTTGCGGCCACCCGAAGGATCCGCGGTCTCGGGGAGCGGCAGCGCTCGGCGCTGCTCGCCGAATTCGACAAGTGACCGGTTCCGCGCGGCTGGTCGTCATCAGCGGACCCAGCGGGGTCGGCAAGGGAACGGTCATCGCGGCGGCCATCAAGCAGCGACCGGATTTGCTGCTCAGCGTGTCGGCGACCACCCGGGAACCGCGGCCGGGGGAGATCGAGGGTCGGTCCTACCACTACCTGACCAGACCGGAGTTCGAGCGGCGGCGAGCTGCGGGAGAGATGTTGGAAAGTGCGGAATTTGCCGGCAACCTCTACGGGACGCCTCGATTGGCCGTCGGGGAGGCGCTGGCGGCGGGTCGGACGGTGTTGTTGGAGATCGATCTGGCCGGCGCCAGGCAGGTGAAGGCCGCGATGCCAGCGGCGCTGACGGTCTTCCTGGCACCGCCGTCGATGTTCGACCTGGCCGCTCGATTGCGGTCGCGCGGTACGGAAGATCCCGTCGCTGTGGACCGCCGGCTGCAGGTGGCCGAGTCGGAGTTGGCCGCTCGCGGGGAGTTCGACGCCGTGCTGGTGAACACTGACGTCGGCGACACTGCACGGGCGTTGCTAGACTTGATCGATACCCCGCCCGGCTAGAGCAGGGCGAGACCCCACCTGGAAGGACCGCGTATCCGTGTCCGGCATTGTTGTACGCCCCGAGGGCATCACTTACCCGCCGATCGATGACCTGCTGGACAAGGCTGGTTCCAAGTACGCACTCGTGATCTATGCCGCCAAGCGTGCCCGGCAGATCAACGCCTACTACTCGCAGTTGGACGAGGGCCTGCTCGAGCATGTCGGCCCGCTGGTTGAGACCCACGTGCAGGAGAAGCCGTTGTCGATCGCATTGCGAGAGATCAACGAGGACATGCTTGAGGTCACGCCGTTGGACGTCGAGGCCGGCGCGCCAGAGGTCACCGAAGTCTGATCCCGGTCAGGGGTCACACATAGATCATGGCCCGAATCGTCCTCGGCGTGACTGGCGGCATCGCCGCCTACAAGGCATGCGAACTGCTCCGCCGCCTGACAGAGACCTCCCACGAGGTCACAGTCGTCCCCACCCGAGCTGCGTTGGAGTTCGTCGGGGAGGCAACCTGGGCGGCGCTGAGCGGGCGGCCGGTGGCCGCCGAGGTCTTTTCTGATGTCGACCAGGTGGCGCACGTGCGACTGGGCCAGCAGGCCGAACTGGTGGTGGTGGCTCCGGCGACGGCTGATGCACTGGCGCGAGCCGCCCACGGTCTGGCGCCGGACATGCTCGGCAACGTCTTGCTGACCGCCCGCTGTCCGATCGTGTTCGCACCGGCGATGCACTCCGAAATGTGGTCCAACCCGGCCACCGTCGGCAACGTCGAACTGCTTCGACAGCGAGGGGCGCTGGTGGTCGAGCCGGCCTCTGGACGTCTGACCGGTGCCGACAGCGGGCCAGGTCGAATGCCCGAGGCTGCGGAACTGTTCACCCTCGCCGAGGCCGTGCTGGCCGGCGGTGTGCCGGCCCGCGACTTGAGCGGCCGGCGGGTGCTGGTCACTGCCGGTGGCACCAGGGAGTTCCTCGATCCGGTGAGGTTCCTCGGCAATCGGTCCAGCGGGCTACAGGGGTACGCGCTGGCGGCCGCGGCTGTCATCCGGGGGGCGGACGTGACGTTGATCTCCGCCAATCCGACGCTGCCACCGCCAGCTGGGGCGACAGTGGTTCCAGTCGTGAGCGCCGAGGACATGTTGCGGGAAGTGTCGGTCGCCCGAGACCTGGACGCAATCGTGATGGCGGCTGCCGTGGCCGACTACCGGCCGGCGCGAAATGCCGACGCGAAGCTGAAGAAGGAGAGCGGTCCGCTGACCGAAATCGGGCTGGTCGAGAATCCGGACATCCTGGCCGGGCTGGTCGCTGCCCGCCGCGGCGCGAATTCTCCGGTCATCGTCGGTTTCGCGGCCGAGACCGGCGATCCGGATGGGGACTACCTCAGTTACGGCCGCCGGAAGTTGGCACGTAAGGGTTGCGACCTGTTGGTGGTGAACCAGGTGGGCCACGGCGTGGCCTTCGAGGTCGACCGAAACGCCGCCGTCATCCTGACCGCCGGCGGGCACGACGTGGAGGTGCCACTGGTGTCCAAACGGCGACTCGCCGACGCCGTGTGGGATGCCGTGATCGCCTCCGGGGCCCTGAAGTAGACTCAGCCCTCGAGTTCCAGGTCACCATTCAAGCTGCACCGACAACACAGTCCATCGACACGAACCAGGGGAATCTCCATGGCAGGACGCCTCTTCACATCCGAGTCCGTAACCGAGGGGCACCCGGACAAGATCGCCGACCAGATCAGCGATTCGATCCTGGATGCAATGCTCAAGGACGATCCGAAATCGCGGGTAGCCGTGGAGACTCTGCTGACCACCGGCCTGGTGGTGGTCGGTGGTGAGGTGACCACCGCGACCTGGGTCGACATCCCCGAGATCGTCCGCAACCGGGTTCTCGCGATCGGCTACGACTCCTCGGAGAAGGGTTTCGACGGACTCAGCTGCGGGGTGACCGTCGCGATCGGCAAGCAGAGCCCCGATATCGCCCAGGGCGTGGACGACGCCTACGAAGAGCGCAAGGACCACTCCGGTGACCCGCTGGACCGGCAGGGTGCCGGCGACCAGGGCCTGATGTTCGGCTACGCCAGCGATGACACGGCTGAACTGATGCCGCTGCCGATCTCGTTGGCCCACAAGTTGGCCAAGCGGCTGTCCGACGTTCGCAAGAACGGCACGATGGGCTACCTCCGCCCCGACGGCAAGACGCAGGTGACGATCGAGTACGACGGCGATCGACCGGTCCGGCTGGACACCATCGTGGTCTCCACCCAGCATCACCCCGATATCGATCTGGAGACGCATCTGTCGCCCGACGTGCTGGCGAATGTCGTCACCCCGGAGATCGAAGCGCTCGAACTGGATACCTCCAACGTTCGGCTGCTGGTCAACCCGACGGGGAAATTCGTCGTCGGTGGTCCGCAGGGCGATGCCGGTCTGACCGGGCGAAAGATCATCGTCGACACCTACGGCGGGATGGCTCGCCACGGGGGCGGCGCCTTCTCCGGCAAGGATCCGTCCAAGGTGGACCGGTCCGCGGCGTACGCCATGCGCTGGGTGGCCAAGAACGTGGTCGCGGCCGGTCTGGCCAGGCGCTGTGAGGTGCAGGTTGCCTACGCAATCGGTGTGGCTCACCCGGTCGGGTTGTTCGTCGAGACGTTCGGCACCGGCACCGTGCCGGATGAGCAGATCGCCGACGCGGTGCGCTCCGTCTTCGACCTGCGTCCCGGTGCGATCGTGCTGGACCTCGACCTGTTGCGGCCGATCTACGCGCAGACCGCTGCCTACGGCCACTTCGGTCGGGAACTGCCCGAATTCAGCTGGGAGCGCACCGATCGCGCCGACGCACTCGTCGCCGCAGTCAAGGGTTAGACCCGCGCCACACCTAACTAACGGCGGCCGGCGATGACGGGGTCGCCGACGGTGACGGGGCCGCCCGCCGGCGATGAACGGCGAGTCGTCGGGGTGCTGGTGTCCTCGCCGCTGCCGCAGTTGGATCGGCTGTTCGACTATGCCGTTCCTGCCGCGCTGGCGTCGGACGCCCGGTTCGGTGCCCGAGTCCGGGTGCGGTTCGCGGGCCGGTTGACCGACGGATTCATCCTCGCGGAGACGGTCGGCAGCGACATCGCGGAACTCAGCGACATCCTTGCGGTCAAGGGTCCGCCCGTGGTGACGTCCGAATTGGCGGGTCTGGCCGAGACGGTGGCGCGCCGCTATGTCGGCCTTCGCTCCGACGTGCTGCGGTCGGCGGTGCCGCCTCGGCATCGCGGAACTGAGCTGTCGTTGGTCGATGTCGAGGGACGACTTCCGCCCGCCACTGAGATCCTCCCGCGGCCGGGGACTGGTGGCGCTGGTTCGCAGGACCGGGCCGGTTGGCGAGGTTGGCAGCAGGCGCTTGCTGCGGTGGCGCGGCGAGAGCCGATCCGCGGTGCGCTGGCGGTGCCGGCCGGGATCGACTGGACGACGGTCCTGGTGGAGGCTGTGACTGCCGCCCGGACGGCCGGACGTCGCTCGATCGTGGTGCTGCCCGACGCCCGCGACGTGGCGGTCGCGTTGGCCGCGCTGGCGGCCGCAATCGGTCGCGAGCACTGCACCCGTCTCACTGCCGATATCGGACCGGCAGCCAGGTACCGGGCCTATCTACGCGCCCTCAGTGGCGACGTGGATGTGCTGGTGGGCACCCGGGCAGCCGCCTTCACGCCGATGCCGGACCTCGGACTGCTGCTGCTCTGGGAGGACGCCGAGGAATCACTGGCCGACCCGCAGGCGCCCTACTGGCACGCCCGCGAGGTGATCGGGATGCGCGCGGACGCCCAGCGGGTGCCGGTGATCATGGCGGGACGGCTTCGGACGCCTGAGGTGCAGCGACTGGTCAATATCGGTTGGGCTCGGGAGTTGTCTCCCGAGCGCGGCGTCTGGCGCGGCTGCGGGCCGTTGATCCGGGCGCCCGATGAATTCGATCTGGCCCGCGATGCGTTGGCGCTGAGTGTGCGGCTGCCCCGGGCCGCGGTGGCGCTGGCCAAGGAGGGACTCGAACGCGGCTCGGTGCTGGTGCAGGTGGGTAGTCGGGGGTACCTGCCGGTTGTGGCCTGTCGGCGGTGTCGTACTCCAGCGGTGTGCCCGGACTGCGGTGGCGCACTGGCGTTGCGGAGTTCCCACGGGATCGCCGAGTGCGGTCGCTGCGGGCGGCTGGCCGGGGACTGGCGCTGTCCTGAGTGTTCCGATGTTCACCTTCGAGCCGTTCGGATCGGCAGTACCCGCACCGCTGAGGAACTCAGCCGAGCACTGCCCTCGTCCGCGGTGGTGACCAGCGATGCCGACGTCGGGGTCGTGGCCGAGGTTGGACCGGAGCCCATGCTGGTGATCGCGACGCCGGGTGCCGAGCCGAGGGCGGTTGCCGGTGGCTACGCGGCCGCGATACTGCTCGACGGGGATCGGGCGTTGGCCAGACCGGAATTCCGGGGCCAGGAACGGGTGTTGTTGCGCTGGTTGCGAGCAGTCTCGCTGGTGAGGGAGCGGTCGGCGGGCGGGGTAGTCCTGATCGTCGCCGATCCAGCGTCCGCAGTGGCACAGGCGACTATCCGGGCAGACCCGATCGGGTGGGCAAATGGCGAACTTGCAGTGCGTGCCCAGGTCGGATTGCCGCCTGCCCGACGGATGGTGAGCATCACCGGAGCCCCTGACTCCGTGGCGGACTTCGTGGCGCAGGTGGCGGTCAGGGTCCGTGAGGCAGGTATCGCGCTGGACGAGCCGCTGGGACCCGTGCCGCTCGACGAAGGCCGC